>NZ_JAUBQU010000267.1:0-1977 GCF_036701435.1 Microcoleus sp. Pol12A5 | reverse complement strand
ACCCGTGTAAATGCCACCACCAAAACCGGCAACATTATTATTGACTTGGCAATTTTCTAAAGTTAAAGTGCTGCTACTTCCTGTTTGAATGGCACCACCGGCGCTAGTTGCCTCATTATTCGGATCGGTTCCAGAAACTTTGCCGTTGGCAACAATCAGGTTTTTTATAGTGACATTTGTTGCACCTTCTGTGCGGATTACCCGCGAAGCATTGTTGCCGCTGATGGTTAAATTGGCTGCACCAACAGCATCAATTGTCAAGTTTTTGTTGATGACAAGTTGACCGGAAGTGAGAGTAATTGTTTTGCTGGCAAGACTCGATTCAAATTGAATGGTATCGTCGGCTGCTGCGGAGGCGATCGCATTTCTCAAGGAACCGGGTCCGCTATCATTATTGTTGGTAACGGTAATAGTCTTTAAAGTCCCTTGATAATCAGCCATTGCTTCTGGAGTCAAGGCTAGCGGTGCTTCAATATCACCCTTGGCAAACTCCAAATTCCAGTTACCTCCGCGGCCAGTGCGATCGCTAGATGCCGCAATATCAGCCCCGGTTAACTCGCCCAGGCGATCGACAAAATCGCTTCCCGAACCCGCCGCAACATCGCAACCATAAAGCACAATATCTGCTTTGTCGCTTAGCGCATTTCGCCAATTTTGCAACTGGCTTTCATATTGCGGCAAATTATCCGAATTCAGCGTTGCAGAACCTAGCTGCAAGCTGCCAGAATTACCGTGAGAAAAAATGTGAACTTGGTCTACAGTTTCCCCAGCAGCAGAAATTGTTTGCAGTTTCGCAGTAATTTGCTCGACTCCGTTACCATTTTTATCTAAAATGATGATTTCTGCACCGGGAAGCACGCCACCCGCAAGAGTTTGATAGTCATCTAGACCGGAATCAATGAAGACAATAGATTTAGAACCAGCATTGTGGAGAACAGATTGTGAATCCATGTTGGTGGCAAAAGTTGAATTCATTTCGCATACCCATGAGAATGTTTACTATTTGCTGGTAGATTCACCTTGAAAGTAGAAGGCTAGAGATGCAGAAGGCAGTAGGCAGAATTAAAACTTCGGTGATCCATGGGATAAATTCAAATTTATTTAGGTAAGATTGTTTTATCCCTCATTTACCGAAGTGTCTCCACAATCAGCTTTTGCTGTGTGAGAATTGCGAGCTTTTTAGCAGTTAAGTGCAGAGGATGTAATGTAAATAGTCCGGGACTGGGAACCTACCTCTATGTTTAGGTTGGCAATGCCCACCATTAGCGATAGAAATAGTGCATCAAACCCTTTGGCTGCCTTGGCAATATCACATTCATCACATTATTTTGGCACTGCCAAAATAATGACAATGGCTTTAGCTAGTACCTGATACATTCACCTGAGCTAAAACCAGGAAAATCGCCTAAATATTTGATTAATTTAACTTTTTTTGATCTCAAAAAAAGTTTCCCAAAATCAGAAATTTAGTGGCTGAAAAACCAGGTTTTATTCGGGCGCTGCTGATGGCTAGCCAGATCGGGAGTGCAATAAACGGATGTGCCTCATTCTAGGTGTGGGCGATCGGCAATAAACAAGATTTATTACCGATCGCTGTTGAAAAGAATCAGATCGCTCCTCTTCGTTGGCGTAGCCCCCCTAGGGGCGGGCTGCGCTAACGTCATCCCCCAAATTTCAGGAGTTTGAGAGCTTTCTTCACCACTTCTAAGCGGGCGGGCTGCTTATGGTACACCCTACCCCAGCCAGTTAGAGTGTTACCTGAGTGAAATCGGTAGCGGTGAGAATACCGGGGGTAATATTGTTAAGCTTCGCCAACAATTGATTGGTGTCCGTCACAGTAATCAAAGTTTGATTGTTGCTGGAAGTAATACTGAGTTGATTAAAACTCAAACCAGAATTCAACCCAATTAAATCCTCTCCCTTGCGGAAATCATTAATGATGTCGCTACCCACACTTTGATTGAGGAAAAACACATC
>NZ_JAUBQU010000125.1:14124-17277 GCF_036701435.1 Microcoleus sp. Pol12A5 | reverse complement strand
AAAATGAACGCCTACTGGCGGGCGGCAAACTACCTATCCGTCGGACAAATCTATCTCCTCGACAACCCCCTACTCAAAGAACCCCTCAAAATCGAACACGTCAAACCCAGACTCCTCGGACATTGGGGTACCACTCCAGGCCTCAACTTCATCTACGTTCACCTCAACCGCATCATCAAAGCCCAAGACCTCAACACCATCTACATCGCAGGCCCCGGACACGGCGGGCCGGGCTTGGTCGCCAACACCTATCTCGAAGGCACTTATACCGAATATTACTCGAACATTTCCGAAGATGAAGAGGGTATAAAACGGCTGTTCAAACAGTTCTCGTTTCCCGGCGGTATCCCCAGCCACGTCGCCCCAGAAACCCCCGGTTCGATTCACGAAGGCGGCGAACTCGGCTACGCCCTGGTTCACGCTTACGGGGCGGCCTTCGACAATCCCGATTTGATTGTGGCGGCTGTTGTCGGCGACGGGGAAGCGGAAACCGGCCCGCTAGCTGCTAGCTGGCACTCTAACAAGTTTCTCAACCCGGTTCGGGACGGGGCCGTGTTGCCGATTCTGCACTTGAACGGCTACAAAATTGCCAATCCAACGCTGTTGGCCCGCATTCCGCGCGAGGAATTGGAAAGTTTGATGGTCGGTTACGGCTACAAACCTTATTGGGTGGAAGGTTCAGACCCGGAAACGATGCACCAATTGATGGCTGCAACTCTCGATACCGCGATCGGCGAAATTAAGGCGATTCAGGAAAAAGCCCGGACCCAGGGCTATTCGGGCCGTCCCCAGTGGCCGATGATTGTGATGAAAACTCCCAAAGGCTGGACGGGGCCGAAGGAAGTTGACGGTAAGAAAACTGAGGATTATTGGCGATCGCACCAAGTCCCTCTTTCGGAAATGGCTTCTAAGCCGGGACACGTCCAACTCCTGGAAGATTGGATGAAAAGCTATAAGCCGGAAGAACTTTTCGACGAAAAGGGCAAGTTAATTTCCGAATTGGCGGAACTCGCACCCAAGGGCGATCGGCGCATGGGGGCAAATCCCCACGCTAACGGCGGCCGGCTGCTGCGAGACTTGAAAATGCCGGAATTTGAAGACTATGCCGTTGACGTGCAAAAACCGGGCACTGTAATGGCAGAAGCAACCCGCGTTTGCGGCCGCTTCCTGCGAGAGGTGATGAAACTGAATCAGGAAAACGCCAATTTCCGCATTGTCGGGCCCGACGAGACGGCCTCAAACCGGCTCGATCCGGTGTTTGAAGTGACGGACCGGGTGTGGGCGGGCGAAATTTTGCCCGAAGACGACCACATCTCCCCCGACGGCCGGGTGATGGAAGTCCTCAGCGAACATCTATGTCAGGGATGGCTGGAAGGCTATTTGCTGACGGGACGCCACGGCTTTTTCTCTTGCTACGAGGCGTTTATTCACATCATCGATTCGATGTTCAACCAACACGCCAAGTGGTTGAAAACTACTAACGACATTCCTTGGCGCCGACCGATCGCCTCTCTCAACTACCTGCTAACTTCTCACGTTTGGCGGCAAGACCACAACGGTTTTTCTCACCAAGATCCGGGTTTTATCGACCACGTAATTAACAAGAAAGCCGAGGTTGTGCGGGTTTATTTGCCGCCGGATGCGAACACTTTGCTGTCAGTAACGGATCACTGTCTCCGCAGCCGCCACTATGTCAACGTGATTATTGCAGGGAAGCAGCCGGCATTGCAGTATTTGGATATGGATGCTGCGATTAAACACTGTACGGCCGGCATCGGTATTTGGGAGTGGGCCAGCAACGATAAAGGTGGCGAACCGGATGTGGTGATGGCTTGCGCGGGTGATGTTCCGACGCTGGAAACTTTGGCTGCTGTTGACATTCTCCGCCGAGATTATCCGGATTTAAAAGTGCGGGTGGTTAATGTGGTGGATTTGATGACTCTTCAGCCTTCGACAGAACATCCCCACGGTTTGTCTGATAAGGATTTTGATGCTTTGTTCACGAAAGATAAGCCGGTTATTTTTGCTTTTCACGGCTATCCTTGGCTGATTCACCGATTGGCTTACCGCCGGACGAATCACTCGAATATTCACGTTCGGGGTTACAAGGAAGAGGGAACGACTACGACGCCGTTTGATATGGTGGTGGTTAATGACCTCGATAGATTCCATTTAGTTGGAGATGTACTCGATCGCGTTCCGAAACTGAGTTCTGTCGCAGCTTACGGCAAACAAGCTATTCGTGACAAGCTGATCGAACACAGGCAGTATATCACCGAGCACGGGGATGATATGCCGGAAATCCGCGACTGGAAGTGGCCGCACGCGGGCCCGGTTTCGCCGGAACCGCCGCAGGAAACGACTGATCCGGGGGCGACGGCAGAACAAACTGTGCGATCGGGTGCACCGGGATAGGTGCGATCGCTGTCTGAAAAGAAAGTCCTCAGAAATTGAGGGCTTTTTTAGTTGCTATGAGATATCTGTCGTTAGTCCGCGAGTCCGCCAGGGGTTGAAAACCCCTGTCTCATAGCAAAAGTCAGTTGAAACTGACTATCGATTTGAGATTTTAGATGTTAGATTGGGAATTATTGATTTGAGATTGGAGATTTGAGATTTGAAATTAGGAATTAAGTGGTTTATTTAATTGGCGTTTCAGTCCTCTTTTAGAGGACTTTCGCTATGAGACGGGGGTTTTCAACCCCCGGCGGACTTGCGGGTTAATCGATATCTTCATGCCTGCGCCATCTGCGTTATTGAGGCTAGGGCGCGATCGAGTAGCACCTCAACTTGGGCGCGAGTTACTCCCGGAAACCATTCGAGAAACTGGTCAATAGAGGCCCCATCTTTAATGTTCTCGAAAAAGGCGGCAACAGGTACGCGCGTTCCCCGAAATACCCATGCACCACTCACCTTGGTTGGATCGCGTTCAATGACTTCAAAGAGGCCTATATTCTGCATGACGTTCGTTGCTTGTTGCGGATGATGTAAAACAACTAAGAGAGAATTAATCTTAGCATAAATCAACGGTGATTTAGGATTTGTACATTCAAAAGAGGCGGTCATGCTTAAAGAAATAGAAATCCAAAATTTTAGGTGTTTTGAGCAAATCAAAATTTCTGGGTTTGAAAGAGTCAATTTAATCGGCGGTAAAAA
>NZ_JAUBQU010000125.1:0-14024 GCF_036701435.1 Microcoleus sp. Pol12A5 | reverse complement strand
CAACTCACAGTTTAGAGATGCTGCAAGCATTTGCTGATGTGGGTTTGGAACCCAATCAAGAATGCAGCAGCGCATATTTTGAACTAGCAAAGAAACCCAAAACAAATCAAATCATCGGCATCAGACGCGATTTGGAAACCTTGAATTACGCACTAGAGCATCAGAAAGGAGTGAGAGGTGAGTAATATTGTCATAGTAGAAAGTAAAAATGATGCAATTTTTATGAAGGCAATGGTTGAGAAACTAAACTGCGATATTGAGATAGAACCACCTATCTATATAGATTATGAAAGTTTGGAAGGTTTGAGCGAAACAAAGTTAATCAATACTTTAAAAGCTTTAGAAGCCGACATTCAAAAAAGAGATATAGAAAAGATTGGGATTATTATTGATATTGATAACTATTCAGAGGCAGAGAGGCTGGAATTCGTAAATGAATGTATACAACAGGTGTTTGAATCTGAAACTTTGTCAAGCACTAAACAATTTATCGATATTTTTGGAGATAATGGAACAAAGGCTCAATTGGCTTGTTACTTTACAAATGTTGAAGGTATAGGCGAACTGGAAACGCTTTTAAAGGCAATTAAGGCTAGAGAATCACCTCATGCTGATTGTTTGAATAGCTGGCAAACTTGTATAGAAAGCCAGGGAAAGCAAATCGACCGGAAAGGTTTTGATAAATTCTGGGTGAGCATCTATCTCAGGTATGATACTTGCTCAGATAAGGAAGAGAAACAAGCTGGAAGGAAATGCAGTATGTCTGGGTTTGATTATGTTATGGAACGCAAAAATGATATTTGGGATTGGAATAATCCTGCACTCGATGATTTGAAGGAGTTTTTTAAACTCTTTTGCTAAGATAGTAAAATTTACACACAATTAACTCATGAGCTTAAAAATCTACTTTCTACGACACGGTGAAACGACTTACAGCAAAACAGGTGGCTTCTGTGGCGACCTTGACCCAGAATTAACAGCCGAAGGTTCTCAAATGGCAGCACAATTTGCTGCTACTTACGCGAAATTGCCTTGGGATGCTGTTTATGTGAGTCCCATGAAACGCACAATTGCTACTGCAAAACCTTTGTGCGATGCTGTGGGAATTGAGATGCAAGTCCGCGACGGACTGAGGGAAATTAAGTACGGTGAGTGGGAAGGCAAAACATTAGAGTCAGTAAAAAAAGAATATACAGAAGATTATATTAACTGGCTGACTGAACCTGCTTGGAATGCACCAAACGGCGGCGAAACTTCGGTGCAAATTGCTAGTAGAGCTTCCTTAGTTATTGCCGAAATTGAGGAAAAATACAAGAATGGAAATGTGTTGGTTGTCTCGCACAAAGCAACTATTAGAATTATTCTGTGCAGTCTGTTGGGGATTGATTTGGGGCGTTATCGCGATCGCATTAGCGCTTTAGCAGCTTCTGTCAGTATTGTCAAGTTTGATGTTCGCGGGCCGCTGCTGGAGGTTTTGGGCGATCGATCGTACATGGATGAAAACCTCCGCAATTTACCCGGTACTTGAAATCGCGGGTAAGGTGCGGAGGCGCACCCTACAGTCTGCCACTAAATCGCACCGAGGTAAGACAATCCTAAAATCGTACCCGTTCCCAAAATATGACCGAAGCAGAGACTTCCCACAAGTGCACCCAAACTCAAGCCGCCGACCAAACCCGATGAGGGCGCGGCTGGGCCTGTGTGAGGCTTTTGGATGGTTGATCTGCCGATCGCAATAGCTAAAATATTGCAAATAATCATAATCAAACCAGTCGTGGGGCTCCACTCTACGGTTCTGGCGACAGTGGCAAGTAAAATTGGTGTAAACATCGATCGGCTCCTTAAACTTTAGTAAATGAAAATCTGCCTAGAAGATATATCAAAAAAATGCAACTGTTAGCTACAGATTGCATTAACAGTTAATTTTTCGACATTTTTCTTAATAATTTTCCCTGAGTCTCAAGATTTTTTAGTCCCCCTCTGCTGGGAGGAAAGTTTGACAAGACGCGATTTCAATCGCCTAGCGATCGAAAGAACGAATCAACAGGAAATAATAAAGCATGAAAATACTGGTGTTAAATGCGGGTTCTAGCAGTCAAAAGAGCTGTCTTTACGAGTTAAACGATGTCCTGCCCGATCGCCCGCCCCAACCCCTCTGGGAAGCGCAAATTGACTGGACTCACCAGCAGGGTATAGCAGAGTTGAAAGTCAAAACAGCAAAGGGCGATCGGCTTGAAGATGAGTTTGCCTCAGACTCTCGCAAAGATGCTATTTCTCGAATGCTGGAGACTCTTTGGAGGCGAAAAACTCAAACCATTAATAATTTAAAGGAGATTGATATTGTCGGCCACCGCGTCGTACACGGCGGACAAGAATATCAGGAAAGTACGTTAATTTCGCCGGATGTTAAAAAGGCGATCGCCCGTTTATCGGTTTTCGCCCCCGTACACAATCCGGTTAACCTCGAAGGTATCGAAGCGATTGAAAAAATCCTCGAAAAAGTGCCACAAGTAGCAGTATTTGATACAGCTTTTCACGCACAATTGCCGCCCGCAGCCTTTGTATATCCCGGTCCCTATGAATGGCTGGAAAATGGGATTCGGCGCTACGGTTTTCACGGGATTAGCCATCAATATTGCGCGCGTCGGGCTGCCGACATTCTGGGTAAAAATTTGGCAGATTTGCGGTTGATTAGCTGTCATTTGGGCAACGGATGTTCTCTGGCAGCCATTCGCGGGGGCTGGAGTGTAGACACGACGATGGGATTTACGCCTTTGGAAGGTTTGATGATGGGAAGTCGATCGGGTTCGATCGATCCAGGCATTCTCATTCATCTGTTAAAACAATCCGATTTTACTGCTGAGAAACTTGATGGTATTCTCAATCGAAATTCTGGTTTAAAAGGGATTTCAGGGGTGTCTAGCGATCTGCGGCAGATAGGAGATGCGATCGCCCAAGGTAATCAGAGAGCTCAACTTGCTTTGGATATTTACATCCACCGTTTGCGTGCGGGAATTGGTGCGATGCTGGCGAGTTTGGGAGGGTTGGATGCTTTAATGTTTACGGCTGGAGTTGGGGAAAATTCTGCTGTTGTGCGATCGGCAGCTTGCGAAGCTTTTGGATTTATCGGGTTAAAATTGGATGATGAGAAAAATCAACATTCACCGCTCGATCAAGATATTGCTGCAGTGGATTCAGCCGTGAGAATTTTGGTAATTCACACGCAGGAGGATTGGGAAATTGCGCGAGAATGCTGGAAACTTTATCACTAACTTATTTTATGAATTCCTGCAACAGCCATGCCCACTCAGCTTCGCAGAAGGGTCAACAATCACGAACGGCGCCACCGGAATAGATCTAATTCATCTGCGTTAATCTGTGTTAATCTGCCCTCATCTGCGGTGAAAAAAAGAGGATGTAATAACCGCAGATGACAATGGATGGACGGCGATTTACGCAGAGAAAGAGATGTAGAGACGTTTCTTCTTCCATTTTCCCTGAAACATCATAACTCTTTCAGCAATGCTGTTGATTGATAGTAGCGCCGATTACAAAACTTGCCTGGGGGCGATCGGAATTTCAATAATAAACTCGCTCCCCTCTCCGGGTGCAGAAACGCAAGTCAATTTTCCACCGTGAGAACTCACAACAATTGAGTGAGAAATAGACAATCCCAAACCAGTTCCCGAACCCACTGGCTTAGTTGTAAAAAATGGATCGAATATCTTGTGCAGCACCTCAGTGCTCATCCCCGGCCCGCTGTCGGCAATTCTAATTATGACAGAATTCCTGTCAGTCACGTCTGTAGAAATTGTAATTGTAGGCTGTTGATGAGAGTTTTTCGGGTAATCTCTTGCTACGAGGAGAGCATCGATCGCATTGGTGAGAATATTCATAAACACCTGATTGAGTTGTCCGGCGTAGCATTCCACCAGGGGTAGAGAACCGTAGTCTTGAATCACCTTAATAGACGGTCGTTCCAATCTATCTTTGAGGCGGTGTTGCAAAATCAGTAGGGTGCTGTTAATACCCTCATGGATATCCACTGGTTTAAAGTCTGCTTCGTCCATCCGCGAAAAGTTCCGCAACGACAGGACAATTTGGCGGATGCGATCGGTACCCATTTTCATCGAAGACAGCATTTTGGGCAGGTCTTCTTGCAAGAACTCCAGGTCGATTTCTTCGGCTGCGATTTGAATTTCGTCAGCAGGGTTAGGATAGTGCTGTTGATAAAGCTGTACGAACTTTAACAAATCTTGGGCGTATTGCTGTGTATGGACGAGGTTGCCGTGAATGAAGTTGACCGGGTTGTTAATTTCGTGGGCGACTCCACCAACCATTTGCCCCAAACTAGACATTTTTTCGCTATGAATTATCTGTGATTGGGTGCGTTGCAACTCACTTAGGGCGTTTTTGAGTTCAGCGGTGCGGTATTCCACCCGGTCTTCTAATTCTGCATTACTTTTTTCTAAGGCGGTAAACGATTC
Source organism: Microcoleus sp. Pol12A5 (assembly GCF_036701435.1). Lineage (NCBI taxonomy): Bacteria > Bacillati > Cyanobacteriota > Cyanophyceae > Oscillatoriales > Microcoleaceae > Microcoleus > Microcoleus sp. Pol12A5. The sequence goes on along the minus strand of NZ_JAUBQU010000125.1, from coordinate 9,537 downwards.
GCGCAGTTGTCTTGCCATGTGGTTAAAGGAGTTGGCAAGGGCGTTGAGTTCTTGAATACGGCTGTCTTGTACAGCTTGGTCGAAGTTGCCAGATGTTATTGCCTCACTCGCCCGATTCAGTCGCAGAATCGGACGCGCAATCCAGCCGGAGGTGAGAACGCCCATCCCACAAGCTACCCCCAATGCTGCTAAGCAGAGCAAGATTGTGGTGCGGGTGTTGGCATTAATCTGTGCCATGAACTCGCTTTCTGGCACACTCACCACCACTAACCAATCCAATCCATATGGGTCGCGCCAGGGAGTGAGTTGCACATAGTAGAGTTCTCCCTGAAAATCAAGTCGGAGATTGGTGTCTTTAGAAATGGATTGAAACCCTTTGAAGCGCTGCTGAATTTGTTTGGCAATTCCCTGCACTATGGGATTGGGACTGTCGATCGCCTTCAAACGCCGAATCTCGTCTTTGATGGTAGTAAAGGGCTGTTCTTTCGCAGAATTAGCAATCAACATTCCATTGCGCTCGATGATGAAAACCTGCCCTGAGCTGCTGACATCCATATTCCGTAAGAAATCGCTCAGTTTCAACAGATGAATATCGACTCCAACCATTCCTAGCAAGCGATTATTTGCGTCATAGATGGGGCGACCAGCGGAGGCAGCGATGTAGGGATGATTGGGATAATTTACGGTGACGATCCGCGACCAGATGGGTTTACCTGCTTTCATGGGTTCGGTGTACCAAGGTTCTTGCAAGTTGTCCCAATCATAAATAGTCACGACGTGAGTGCGATCGCCTTTGTTATCGGTGGCATAGTTGATGACATTATTCGGCGGTTTGGGACTCCAATCATCAATCACGACGCTTTTGGGGTCGTAGCGTGCGGCTCCTACTCCCTCACCCGCGATCAGTCCAATGCCGATGTAATTCAGGTCATAGGCCTGCATTTGGTGCCAGAAATACTTACCGAGGGTTTGGCGATCGCGCACATCTAGCAATCCCATCCGAATCGCATCGGCGTTAACCTGAATCACTTGATGCGGAATAGATAAATAAGCCTCCAGATGTTGATTCACCGAAATGCTGGTTCGATCCATCAACCGATCCGCCAGGTCGTTTACCGCTTTTTGTCCATTTTTGAACGACAAATATCCAACCAGACCGACCGCTCCAAAGATTTGCAAAACAAATGGCACCATCAGTATGAGCTGCAATGGGATCGCCTGAGTTTTGCCGAAGTGACGTATCTTCATGATCGGAAATTACTTTTATTTTAGTATGATCTACTATCTACAGTTCGATCGTGAAGATACACAGAATATTTACTTTTTTAATAAAAAATCTGACACTTTTTATGCTTTGCCGGAGCCTTGCCACCTCGTCGTGATGAACAATCCTCAGTGCGGCTGCAAAAGGGCGATCGCCCTTTTATGAAAACCAGATCGCTCGCCTTTAATGCAGAGTTTTTGCCGAGCTTGAATTGCAAATTCAAAGTTTAGTAAACGCAATGCGTGGCCGGATTGTTAAGGGTTGCTAACTGGAATTGATTTGGGGATGTTGGTTAATAGTGGTGCCGATTACAAAACTTGCCTGGGGGCGATCGGAATTTCAATAATAAACTCGCTCCCCTCTCCCGGTGCAGAAACGCAAGTCAATTTTCCGCCATGAGAACTCACAACAATCGAGTGAGAAATAGACAATCCCAAACCAGTTCCCGAACCCACGGGCTTAGTTGTAAAAAATGGATCGAATATCTTGTGCAGCACCTCATTGCTCATCCCCGGCCCGCTGTCGGCAATTTTAATTATGGCAGAATTCCTCTCAGTCACCTCTGTAGAAATTGTAATCGTCGGCTGTTGATGAGAGTTTTCCGGGCAATCTCTTGCTACGAGGAGAGCATCGATCGCATTTGTCAAAATATTCATAAATACTTGATTCAACTGAGACGCATAACAAGTAATTAGGGGTAGCGTGCTGTAATTTTTAATTACCTCAATTCCCAAACGCCCGCCCTCTTTTCTCAGGCGCGGTTGCAGCAACATCACCGTACTGTCGATGCCTTGATGGATATCTACCGACTTCATTTGCGCTTCGTCGAGGCGCGAGAAATTCCGCAAGCTTAGCACAATATCCCGGATTCTTTCCGCTCCTACTTTCATGGAATCCAGCAGCTTTTGCAAATCCTCGCTCAAGAATTCCAGCTCAATTGTTTCTATTTCTTCGAGAATTTCATCCGCCGGTTCTGGATAGTGCTGCTGGTAAAGCTCAATCAAGTTTAGCAAGTCTTTAACGTATTCGCTAGCCGGATTAAGATTGCCGTAGATGAAACTTACAGGATTATTAATTTCGTGAGCTACACCAGCGACCATTTGCCCCAAACTAGACATCTTTTCCGTTTGGATTAATTGAGCTTGAGTTAGTTTAAGTTCCCGCAAAGTTTGTTCTAAACGCTCGTTTTTTTCATTTAGCTCCTGCGTCCGCTCTTGCACTTTCTGTTCAACAGAATTGTAAAGTAGAGCATTTTCCAAAGAAATAGCAACTTGGGAAGAAAGCAACCTTAAAACTTCCAATCTGTGGGGAGTAAATGCTCCGACAGTCAAATTGTTTTCTAAATAAAGAATGCCGATCAGTTTGCCTTGATTGATGATTGGAGTACACAAAATAGATTGCAGTTGGTGTTTAGCGATGTAAGGATCTGCTGTGAATAGTCCCTCAGCCGCCGCATTGCTCAACACCAAATCCGAGCGAGTCCTTTCCACATAATTAATCACCGTCACAGGTAAATCATGATAGTCTCCAACAGGCGTAAATTGCAGCACAGCTACATCTTCAGCAAATACTGACGCTTTAGCTGAAATCAACAGTTTACCATCTCTGACTAAAATCAGAAAACCTAATTGAGCCCCCGCATTTTCTAAGGAGATTCTCATCAAAGAAGCCAGCAACTTATCGAGGACAATTTCGCTAGAAATCGCCAGAGATGCTTTCATTACCGTTGCCAAATCCAGCACTCTCGCATCGCTGCCAGTAGAAGTATGAATAGTTGTGGTAGTTTGACTGTTGTTAAAACTGCCGTTGAGCGGCGTCATTTCCCGCAACTGCGGATACTTCTGTTCTAAATCTTCTACTTTGCGAACTGCACCCCAGCGCAAGTAGCACGAGTGAGCTTCGCGCAAGTGAATTTTGGCATATTGATACTTGCCTTTACTCAACCAAAACTTAGCTGCTAGTTCATTAGCTAGCGCTTCATTTTGGACAAACTCATTGTCTTGGGCTAAATTTATAGAAAAATCGTACAGTTCTACAGCTTCTGAATCTTTCTTAGAAATTCTGGCTATTTCTGCTTGAACTAAAAGATACTTGTGCAGAAAATTTTCTGCACAGTTATCTGACCAAATTTTCATCTGTTTTTGGTTTTCCTCTAACTTTTCCAAGTATTCCTTTTGCTTCTCTTCTGAAACATTTGGGAAAACGGCGGCTAAAGTTAGAGAAAAGAAAAAATTCCATTCGGTAGCGGGTATCGCTCCGGTAATAAAAGATAGCTGTTTTTCTACTTCAAAAGCTAGTTGTAGCGCTTCGTTGAAGTTGCCGTACCAGTACATTACCTGGCATTTGCGAATCTGATAAAGGCAGAGCGAGTACAAATTTTGATGAGCTTGACAGTTGTGTACGTATTCAGCTTCGCTGATATCTTCGCTTTCAAATACAAACTTTTCAGGAGTTAGTTTGCTCAAGTTACGCAGGATTAACTCTACCCCTAATAATATATCGGTTACGAGCTGATTTTTGGTTTTTTGGCTGAACTGCAAATACCTGCTCGTGTCTGCCAGAATTTGCGAGATTTCTTTACCTTGAAAAAATGAGTTAGCTATGCGGTTGGACAGGATATAACCCGCATACTCTAAATCTCCTGATTCTAAAGCTGCTTGATATCCTTCATTGCTGATTGCGTGGGAATCTTTGATGTGATTGAACCAGTAATAAAAAATACTGACCAGGGAGGAACAAGCTCTGCACTTCAAGCCGATATTGCCAGATTTTTCGCTGAGATTCAGGGATAGCAAGCCGAATTGATACGCAGCTTTGTAATCTCCCGAAACTGCGTTTAAAAACATACCGTAGCCAGCATAGCAAAGAGAGGCTTCGGGTACTAAACCGTATTGTAGAGAAAGATTGACTCCTTTTAAAACGCTGACTTTCCACAAGTCTGGATTTTTGAGGTACGCCGATGTCAGCAAGTTTGTAATTAATTTGACTGCAACTTTTTTGTCGGGTACAGTCATTTCGGGGGCGTCAATTAGGGAAGCTATTTCTCTACCTGCTAAAATATTTGTAGCTGCTGCAAATTCTTCGGATATGACTTTTTGTAGCCCGTCTAGCGGCAAGTCAATGCCTAGCAAGTCCAAAGCTTGGATTCCGGCTTTAACGGCTTCTTCGTACTTCGCCCGCAGGGTGTACTGCACGATCAGCAGGTTGTAAATTTCTACCTTTTCTAAGGGCGATCGCGCTTTTTCCAAAGTTATATTAATAAATTCTTCAGACTTCTCGAAAAAACCGTTTAAATACTCAACATTTGCCCGCTCCATGTGCAAAGCAAAGGCTAAGTCGTAGTGGGCATCCCAAATATCGGCACTCAAACCGTCCATGCCTGCGGTCAAATACTGCAAGGCAGCAACATAAGCAGTGGCATCTTTGGCTCTGCGGGCGGCGTCTAAATTCAGCGTTGCCAGTTCAATTAATTCTCGATCGTCTTTAATTAGCGATCGAGCCACATTCAAGTGATCGACTAATTCAAAGATTCTGTCAGCGCGATATTCAGCCGGAGTGTTTTCTAGGATTTGCCTGCCTATTTTCAGGTGAACTGCCTTTTTTTGCGAGTCGTCGATCAGAGCGTAAGCTGCTTGCTGTACCCGATCGTGCAAAAATTTATAATTTAGAATTAATAGCGGAAACAGCACGTAATCTAATGACTTGCTTTCCAATTCCGAAGTTGGCAGAATTAGTCCCGACTTAATCGCAGGCAACAGGTGAGAGAAAGTTTCCGAGGCTTCTTTTTCATTAATTAAGGAAAGAGTATTTAAGTCAAATTCGTTGCCCAAACAAGCCACTAAACGCAAAACCTGCTGCGTTGAAGTTGGCAGTTTTCTCAATTTTTGTACCATCAAATCTACTACATTGTCAGTGATAGCGCACTGCTCAATTTGGGTCATATCCCAATGCCACCCGCCCTTGCTCCCCGACTGTGGCGGGTGAAAAACTAGCAGGTTTTCCTGATACAATGTTTGCAGAAATTGATTGACAAAAAAAGGATTGCCGTCGGTTTTGCTGATTACCAATTCAGCTAATGGTTTGACAGATTCTCGATCGCTGTGCAAAGTCTCGGCAATCAAATGAGTTATGTTTTCCACCCCCAGCGGCGACAAAGCAATCTGATTAATGATAGCTTCCTGATTTCGCAGCGTCTCCACTGTCATCATTAAAGGATGAGTAGGACTAACTTCATTATCCCGATAAGCGCCAATTAAAAACAGATATTGCGTAGCTTCATCTGTCATCATCAATTCGATCAGCTTGAGAGTAGCCGAATCAGCCCACTGCAAATCGTCGAGAAAAATGACCAGGGGATGTTCTGGCTGGCAAAATACGCGAATGAAATTTTGAAATACTAAATTAAAGCGGTTCAGAGATTCCGTTGGCCCCAATTCAGCTACAGGAGACTGAGCACCGACAATTAGTTCAACTTCGGGAATAACATCAATAATAATTTGTCCGTTTTGACCGAAGGAACTGCGGAGTTTTTCACGCCAAACTGCTAATTGAGCCTCACTTTCAGTTAACAGTTGCCGCACCAATTCCGAAAAAGCGCTGACAACGGCAGAGTAAGGAATAGTTCGCTTGTATTGGTCAAACTTTCCCCAAATAAAATATCCACGCCTGCGGGTAATGGGTTTGTCTAAAATCTTCACCATTGCAGATTTGCCAATACCGGAATAACCGGCAATCAGCATCATCTCGCTGCGGGATTTATGCTGTCCTCTCGCCAGGACTGACAAGGGACTTTCTTTTTTCGATTTGCTCTCTTTTTTGATGACAGAAATTTGAGAATCGTCGCTGCGGTAGCCTCGATGATTTGTTGCTGCTACCCGTTCAAATGCCGCTAAGAGAGTTTCAACTTCGCGCTGTCTGCCGTAAAGTTTTTGAGGTATTTGAAATTTGTCAGAAATATCTTGGCTGCCGAGAGGAAACTCAGAAACAACCCCAGAGGTTTGCCACTGAAACAGGCAGGATTCCAAATCGGCTTTTAGCCCCCAAGCACTTTGATAGCGCTCCTCAGCGGTTTTTGCTAACAATTTCATTACAATATCTGAAACAGCTTGAGGAATCTCTGGGGCAATTTCAGCGAGAGGTACTGGCTGTTTGGCAATGTGACAGTGAACTAACTCCATGGGATCTGTAGTCGGAAAAGGGAGTTGTCCTGCCAGGATTTCATAGAAGGTCACGCCGAGGGAATAAAAGTCGGTGCGGTAATCGACTACCCGGTTCATTCTGCCGGTTTGTTCGGGCGACATATAGGCTAAAGTACCTTCTAAAAAATTGGGATTTTTACTGGGAACATTTTCCAAGTTGGATGCTGTTGAAATGCTAAAATCTATGAGTTTCACTTGTCCTGTAGCAGGATTAAAAACTATATTAGAAGGATTTATATCTTTATGAATTACATTTTTTCCATGAATTTCTCCCAAAGTTTCAGCAACTTTGATTGCCGTAGTCAGAAATCCTAAAATGGTAAATTTTTGAGAACCCATAAATATTTTTAAAGATTCCCCGCCAAAATCTTCTAAGATCATTGCCAGACTATTTCTAACCTGTTGCAACTTATACACTTTCACAACTCCGTCCAACAGGCTTAAGTTGGCAGTGATCTCATATTCGCGCTTGTATCTATTCAGTTCTTCAGGAGTCGGATAGTCTTCTTTGATAAGTTTGATAATAACAGGTTGGTTGTTCTGCTCGTTGTGGCCGCGGTAAACCAGGGAAGTGCTGCTTTCATAAATGAGAGCGAGAACTGCAACGCCGGGAATTGCCATCATAGTTGGGTTCTCTCAAATTAGGTGTGCTTGGTCAATGTTACAGGACTGACGCGCGGCGGGCTAGAAACCGGGTTTCTTCGTTGCTAGTCGTTGACAAACCCAAGATTTTATCGTGTAAATCGGGTTTCTTTTCGTAAATCCTATGTTATTCTTCATTATCGCTCAAGAGCTATCTTTTGGGATGTGTGGGTAGGCAGGCCTTGACAGCAAAGAGCTACTGCTGACAAAAGCACGCTGGGGCTTTCGTCACCTCAGCAGTTAGGTAAACAAGATCGCAAATACAGGATTTGTGCAAAGATTTACTCTAATGCTCGATCGCCATGCTGACAACTAAATCCTCTCAGATTCCAAGTAATCGCTTGACTTTAGTGGAGCGTCACCACATCTCGTGAAAATATGCAAGTGCTGAAAGATTTATTTTTTCCGGCGATCGGGTACGAATTTGCGGTGCTTCAAAAAAACCGGCCGGTGCAAATCTTAACTATAATTCGCGACCGAGGCGCTGAGGGAAGTAAGTGTTGCTTCGGAATCTGAAATTTCCTTCAGTTCTATCTATTTTGACCGATCGATTAACAATACTAACTGAGCGTTTGACCAGAGTAAATTTGACAAGAAATTCAGAATTATTGCACCTTGTCTGGTGCGCGGCAGCGAACCCTACATTAATCAAATTTGCCTAACTCTTAAGAAAATTTGAGGAAAGATTAAGAATTATTGCCATAAAACCCAGGTAAAGTTGTTTGAATTGCGAGTCAAATCCCAAGCAGGCAAAGCGTTTGAGCATTTCCTAAATCTGTAAATTCTCAGAAAATTAGTATTTCTCAAGGATTCATCCGGTGAGAAAATCAGAAACAACCTTAAAATTTAGCAGTAATCGCCCGATCGGGCAATTCTCAACCAGCACCAGGAAAAAACCTATGAAATTGGCTTATTGGATGTACGCCGGCCCAGCCCACATCGGCACTTTGCGCGTCGCCAGTTCCTTCAAAAACGTCCATGCGATCATGCACGCACCGATTGGAGACGACTATTTTAACGTCATGCGTTCCATGCTGGAGAGGGAACGGGATTTCACCCCAGTAACTACCAGCGTCGTTGACAGACACGTACTGGCGCGGGGTTCGCAGGAACGGGTCGTGGACAACATCACCCGCAAAGACAGAGAAGAGCACCCAGATTTAATCGTCCTCACCCCGACTTGCACCTCCAGCATTCTGCAAGAAGACTTGGAAAACTTCGTGGAGAGAGCCCAATTAGATGCCAAAGGCGATGTATTGCTGGCGGATGTTAACCATTATCGGGTAAACGAACTGCAAGCTGCCGATCGCACTTTGGATCAAATCGTCCAATTTTACATTAACAAAGCCCGCAAAAAAGGCGATTTAGTAGAAGCCAAAAGCGAAAAACCATCTGTCAACATTATCGGTATGTCTACCCTGGGTTTCCACAACCAGCACGACTGCACCGAGTTGAAGCGTTTGATGGCAGATTTGGGCATTGAAGTCAACGAAGTTATTCCCGAAGGTGCTTCGGTTCATAACTTAAAAAGACTGCCCCGCGCTTGGTTTAACTTGGTTCCTTATCGGGAATTGGGGATGATGGCCGGGGAGTATTTGCAAAAAGAATTCGGTACGCCGATGGTGGATATTACGCCGATGGGTGTGGTAGAAACTGCGCGCTGTATCCGCAAGATTCAGCAAGTTTTGAATGCTCAAGGTGCGGATGTTGATTACGAAAATTTTATTGACCAACAAACTCGATTTGTGTCGCAGGCTGCTTGGTTTTCGCGATCGATCGACTGCCAAAACTTAACGGGCAAAAAAGCCGTCGTATTTGGCGATAATACGCACGCTGCGGCGATGACGAAGATTTTGGCTCGCGAGATGGGAATCCACGTTGTGTGGGCTGGAACCTACTGCAAACACGACGCTGACTGGTTCCGGGAACAGGTAAGCGAGTATTGTGATGCAGTGCTGGTGACGGACGATCACGGGGCGATCGGAGATGCGATCGCCAAAGCGGAACCTTCGGCAATTTTCGGCACCCAAATGGAACGCCACGTTGGTAAGCGATTGGATATTCCCTGCGGCGTAATTGCGGCACCGATTCACGTCCAAAATTTCCCGATCGGCTACAAGCCATTTTTGGGTTATGAAGGCACGAATCAGTGCGTAGATTTGGTCTACAATTCTTTCACTTTGGGAATGGAAGACCACTTGCTGGAAATCTTCGGCGGCCACGATACCAAGGAAGTGATTACGAAGGGTATTTCGGCTGACTCTGATATGGGTTGGACGAAGGACGGACAAGCTGAGTTAAATAAAATCCCTGGCTTTGTGCGGGGTAAGGTGAAGCGGAATACTGAGAAGTTCGCGCGCGATCGGGGGATTGATAAGATTACCGTTGAGGTGCTTTACGCAGCGAAGGAATCTGTCGGCGCGTAGTTAGTTG
>NZ_JAUBQU010000124.1:0-17285 GCF_036701435.1 Microcoleus sp. Pol12A5 | reverse complement strand
GCTTAACCATAGACCCAGCTCAGGTTTGAGAGATTTTGTCCTATTATACTCTGCCTAGAGTGACAGAAGAGGAATAGGCTGCTAATTGACGCAGCAGCAAGTTGCGGATGAATTGAACGTGAGTGTAACCACTGTGAAAAATTGGGAAGCCGGTAGACATATTCCAAAGCTGTATCAAGAACAAACGTAAGGATTCAGGTCTAAACCAGGGGTATTAAAGATGGGGTCTGCACAGCAGGATTAACCCTCGCTTTGATAGCTTGCTCAAAAAACTCGGTGGACTGAACGTCTTTGACGACGGCAAGTTTGTATAACTGTCAATAAATTGGCAGTATCTTGGAACCGTGACATTGAACGGGAACCGCCACTAACTTTTCTTTTTGTAACGGCTCTCACGTAACCTTTGTTCGGCTAAATTATTATCTGGTGGAATCTCTGGGTGATTTAGAAAATACCACCATTGATCCGCTTTATGGAGCAAGGAACGTAACAGTTTACTTCCTTGGGTTCCGGCTCGCTCAAACCAAGTTAAGAGTGCAGATTCAATTTTTAATTTAAACTCTGATGCCCAACTCCAGAACTCATCAATCAAGAGAGTTTTTTGGTATAAAGCGTAATTATGAAAGCCTTCATCGATCAAATCGATAAATTTGACGCCAATCTCCTGATTATTTAAACCTGGTAACTTGCTCAGCTTTTTGAAATGACGGCGTAAATGCGCTAGACATTTCTGTTGTGCTGTGACTGAATAATCATTATAAACGCTATAGTCATCCGAACTGAGGACACCTGTATAGCTTGCACCCAGAATTACTTCTAATTCGGAGCGAGAACGAGTACCAGCCGCATGAAATAATGCGAAATCTGTATTGGCAAAAATCCATAACCATTCTTTTACCCCTTTGACTTCCCAAGGTGTTTCATCCGCATGGATATTGGGCTGGGTTTGTTTGACCCACTCTTTGAGCCGGTCAATACTTTTAGCCACTGCACCATCTATTCTTTCATTCGTGGCTACTAAAGTTCCCACTCCTCTTTCTATTTTTCCCAGTTCCCACAACAGTTCTTCTTGTTTTTCGTAGGATAAATTTCCGTAATTATTTATCTATCCCAAAAAAGTTTGCAGTCTGATTCCGATATCTTGTCCCGGTACTATTTCTGGCGACCAGTCTGCTGTTTGTTTTTCCCCACACTCGCTGCAAATACAGGTATATCTCTGGGATGGTAACAACCAGCCCCAAACCCATACCTTTGTAAGGATTGAGCCAATCCGCTGCTCAAAAAAAATAGGCAGCATAATTGTTACACGCTTGCGTATCTAAAAAATAATGTCTACCTAATTGATTTAAAAAAAACAACTAAGTTCAGCTCAATTTAAACTGATTGGAATCTTGCTACCCTTGATACAATCAGAAAAACAAGTGAGATTAGAACGGCTCTCCCGGGTATTTCCCTATCCAATTACAACCGAAAGTCGGTGCAGAAAACTACAAAGATTTCTGGATTTACCAAATTTAACTATATCATTAATTTGGTTCCCATTAATTACTTATTGCTTGACCACTTATTGCCCCATTGGTACTCGTTTATCAAGCTCAATCGACCGCAGTCAATGGGGGCGCATTAATCTATTTATGGTTAGCCCGATCGGGGAGCGAAGAGCAATTCCCTTATACTGGTCACTGTTGCCCAAACTGGGAAACAGTAGCATCGAGTCACAGACTACCAATTTACAGTAAGTTTTACCATTATTTGCACAATATAAAGTCATCGTTTTAGGAGACCGTGAATTTTGTTATGTCGATTTGGGAAACTGGCTGAGGGAAAAGGGTATATCTTTTTGTTTTAGACTGAAAAAAAATCCTTGTATCGAAATGGAACATTTAGTTTGGCAACGGTTAGATGAATTATGAATAGTACCAGGAACCTGTTTATATTGTCACGGAGCAAGAGTGAGCAAAACACGAACCTCTAACCTGATTTGATATTGCTTGTAAGTGGAAAAGGAACTACGGGGGATGGAATGTGGATGAAGCATGGTTTATTCTCACAGATTTACAGCTAGTTGTTACCAGCAGCCATCAATGCTTATAAGCAGCGGATGGGTATTGAAGAAATGTTCCGAGACTGTAAAACAGTCGGCTACGATCTTGAAGGAACTAGCTTAAAAGGAAACCGACTTATTAACATGATTTTGCTCATGACCCTCGCCTACAGTGCGGGAATATTTCAAGGCACTGAAATCAGGAAAAAGCAGGTACAAAAATATATCTCTCGCCGCAAAGAAACTAAAAAAATATACCGAAGACGGAGTACATTTGGTGTTGGTTTAGATGTAGAAAAGTGGGTCAATTATCTAGAGCAATATTCTGACGAGGTAGAACAGTTAATGAAGTTAAGTCCTTCTAAACGCCGCTTTAATCAACAAGGTATGCGGACCGCAACCCTTATACAGTCTATCTCGTAGACCTCTTTGTCACCCCCCCAGCACTCTCCTCTTAAGATTATATAGCAGAAGGAAGAAGGTTTTCTCTTCCTTCTTCCCTCTTCCCTCTTCCTTATATCCGTTACATCCGTTACATCCGCTGCGGAACTTCCCTCTTCCTTCAAATTACGATCGCATCGCCTGTTTTTGCTCCGCCTTCAAATCGCGGTTGCTAGCAGCAGCCAACTCCGCATCCAACAGCGTCTTACCAGTCGCAGCCAAATACACATCATCCAAACTCGGCCGAGATTGAGCAATCCCAAAAGTAGGAAGTCCCGCATCTTTCAAAGCTTGCTGAATAGTCACCAGCGCATCGCTTTGCGGTGTTACTACTAAATTGAGAGAATTTCCTTGAGCCGCGTTGACAATTACTTCCTGCACAAAAGGCAGCGATTGCATCAGATTTTTAGCTTTTTCGGCTTCTTCGATCGGCGAAAACTCGCGAATCCGCAGAGTCACCCGATCGCCTCCAACCCGATTTTTCAGCTCCTCCGGCGTGCCCTGTGCAATCACCGTACCCTTGTCAATAATCGCCACGCGATCGGCCAAAGCGTCAACTTCTTCGAGATAGTGACTCGTAATCAAAACCGTCGTACCTTCCTCCCGCAACCGGCGCAGGAAATCCCACACTACCACCCGGCTTTCAATATCCAGCCCGACAGTCGGTTCGTCTAACACCAAAACATCGGGCTGGTGCAGCAACCCAGCAGCTAAGTCGAGGCGTTTGCGGATACCGCCGGAATAAGTACCCGTCTTTTTATTTTCCCACTCCTCCAAACCGAGGAGTTTCACCATTTCGTCAATCCGCCCTTTAATCGTATTGCGCGGCAAATGGTAAAGCGCTGCTTGCAGTTGCAGGAGTTCCCGCCCCGTCAGCACCTTATCGAGAGCAACTTCTTGGGCGACGTAGCCGAGTTTTTGTCTGGCAATTCTCGGCTGGCTGACAGCAGAAATGCCAGACACTTCAATGCGTCCGCTATCGGGCGCACTCAAAGTACAAAGTACCCGCAGGGTTGTGGTTTTGCCTGCACCGTTAGGGCCTAGCAAACCAAATATTTCCCCCGGTTCTACCTTGAAGGAAACATCTTTAACGGCTTCTACAGTGCCGTAGCGTTTCTGAAGATTTTCAATTAAAACGGCGGGAGCCATATATTTTGGGGATGAACTGGTTGTTAATATTTTGACACTTCCGGGCTCAAATTGCCGGAATGGTCGATCGACCAATGCGACTCGCTGTGCTTGTAACAATCGCACACTCCTCCTCAACCGGAAACTGCTTGTAGTTTTGATTCTTAATATCAGTTTAAGAAATATTAACTTTATAGCGCTTTTTAACCCTGATATTCATCACTTTTCCCACTCTCGAATCTCCCCTCTCAACTCCAAAAAATTATGAGTTTTGAGTTAAATATAACTTTTCAGTTAACAACTCAAAACTCAAAAGTTTTCAACAAGTAGAGATGCACCCGATACCTGTCATTTTATAATTATCTCTACCTATAGGCTGATGTGTAGCGAGATTTTGATGATAATTAACACTCTGGTCAAATACATCACACTCTCGAACCAAGTATGAAACACAAAAAACTTCCCTAAGTGGCAAGTTATACTTGTAATGAGTTCCACAGAAAATGTAACAGTATTTCCGTGCTCTCAACCCCGATATTTATCAGTCATTACCAATTGTCTTAACTCCCCGACAGAGAGCCGTTGCCATGTCTTTAATCGACAATTTTTACCCAACCGCGACGCACGTTGTACAGCAGTCGGTTGATGATGGCATACTCATCTTCATTCAGTGTTCTTTCTAAGAGTGCAGATCTGAGCTGTCTCCGGTCGTGGCGAGTCACGACGCTGGAGAACATGACCTGACCAAATAACTCTTCGAGTGTCATTTGGGATACTGACATGATAAACCTCCTAGTTGATTGAGACAGATAAAATTTTAACAGGCTTGTTGTATTTGTATTATGCACTCTGGAAGTGACTTCAAAGGCGATCGAAAACATTGGCACAGTGTGATTTTTTTGTTAAAAATCTGTGACCAAGACTTTGATGCCCAGTGACTTGGATCTATTCAATTTGTGATGGTTGTCACTAAAGTCAGGAGGAAGGAGTCAGAAGTCCGAGGGAAAAAGACCATCAAGGAGGATCGCCCTCAAAAGCTCTCCATCCCGTCCTCACCGCTTCTCAACCTTATTTTTCCCTATGCCAATTTTCCAGCTAATTGAGGCATCGGTCAATAGTCGCCACAACCGACTCGGCCAAATCTTTCAGCGCGTAACCCCCCTCCAATCCAAAGGCGATGCGGCGGGTGAGTTGCAGGCAGTATCCGGTGAAAGTACCGAAATCTGACGGAGCCAGAGTCATGCTCGCCAGCGGATCGGACGCAGTAGCGTCATAACCAGCGCTGACAATCAACAAATCCGGTTCAAATTTGGACAAAAAAGGCACGACAAGAGATTCAAAGGCGCTCAGGTATTCAGCTATGCCACCGCCCGGATAGAGGGGAATGTTCAGCACGTTGTCGTAGGAACCGCGCTCCTCGGCATCTCCCGTTCCCGGATAGCACGGAGATTGGTGCAGGGAACAGTAGGCAATTTGGCGGCAGTGTTCCACCAAAGATTGAGTGCCGTTGCCGTGGTGCACGTCCCAGTCAAGGACGGCGACGCGGTTGATTCCCGGCTGTTCCAAGGCGTAGTGAGCGGCGATCGCAGCATTAGAAAACAAGCAAAAACCCATCGCGCGGGCGTTTTCGGCGTGGTGTCCCGGCGGCCTGGCCAGCACAAAAGCCGGTTCCCCCGCAGCCACCACTCGATCGACCCCATCGAGCCAAGCACTCGCCGCTAGCAGCGCTACGTCGTAACTTTCTGCAGAAATCGGCGTATCACCGTCGAGGTAGCCGCCTCCCCGATGAGCCAAATGTTCGACTTCTTTGATGTATCTTTGCGAGTGAACTTTTTTGATAGCCGAGAACAGTGCTTTTTCGCGCTGCGCCACTGGGGTGGGCAATTGCCACTCAATTTGAGCCGCCCAAGGAGCAGCTTTCAGAGCGTTGACGATCGCCGTTAAACGTTCTGGTCGCTCTGGGTGAAGCATTCCAGTCTTGTGCAGCAAAAAATTTTCGGAGTAGATGACGGGTAGCATCGGCTGATTTTAGATTTTAGATTTTAGATTTTAGATTTTTAGTTTGCTTTAAGAAGGCCTTCGGTTTTGTGAAATTAAAATTGCGATCGGGCCACCATTTTAATTTTTTATATAGCCCTCAAAAAAACTCACCAAAGCATGAAACCCGACCGCCTAAAAAAACCTTTCTAGCTTTTGCCAACCGCTGACCAAATCACCAACTGACAAAGTATCAATTGTCCTTGTTTCGTCCCTTAATTTTTCTGGCAACTTTCCCATAAAGTCAAAGGCAAATTGTGATATAATTTCAGGAGTAATTTGCAATATTTGGCAGCTCTACTGAATCCAAACCGATTTTATCGCATTTTTGAGATTTATAGCCGTCAAATTTAAATTTTTAACGGAGTTTTTCAACCTATGAGCACCTCTGAGTCGCGGATAATCCCGACGGATCTGGGTAATGAGATGTCCCGATCGTACTTGGAATACGCCATGAGCGTAATTGTCGGTCGGGCGCTACCAGATGCCAGGGACGGTCTCAAG
Source organism: Microcoleus sp. Pol12A5 (assembly GCF_036701435.1). Lineage (NCBI taxonomy): Bacteria > Bacillati > Cyanobacteriota > Cyanophyceae > Oscillatoriales > Microcoleaceae > Microcoleus > Microcoleus sp. Pol12A5. The sequence continues at coordinate 11,131 of NZ_JAUBQU010000124.1, read as the reverse complement.
CCCGTTCACCGACGCATTCTCTACGCCATGAACGAATTGGGCTTGACTCCCGATCGACCTTTCCGCAAATGCGCCCGCGTCGTGGGGGAGGTGCTGGGCAAGTATCACCCGCACGGAGATACAGCGGTTTACGACGCCCTGGTGCGGATGGCTCAGGATTTCTCCATGCGGGAACGCCTGATCAACGGTCACGGCAACTTCGGCTCCGTTGACAACGACCCGCCCGCTGCCATGCGGTACACCGAATGTCGCCTCACAGCTTTGACTAGCGACTCCATGCTGCGCGACATCGACTCCGAAACAGTTGATTTCGGCGACAACTTCGACGGTTCCCAGCAAGAACCCCTCGTACTCCCGGCACGCATCCCCCAAATTTTGCTCAACGGTTCCTCCGGGATTGCTGTAGGGATGGCAACCAACATTCCGCCGCACAATTTAGGCGAAATAATAGACGGTTTAGTAGCACTAATCCACAATCCAGCAATTACTGACCTGGAATTGATGCAGTACATCCCCGGCCCGGACTTTCCCACCGGAGGACAAATTCTGGGCAGAAGCGGCATTCGCGATGCTTACACCACAGGTCGCGGTTCGATTACAATGCGCGGAGTCGCTGGCATTGAAACCATCGAACATCCCGGTCGCCCCGACAAAGAAGCAATTATTATCACCGAATTGCCTTACCAAACAAACAAGGCCGCCCTAATTGAGAAAATTGCCGAACTTGTCAACGACAAAAGATTAGATGGAATTTCCGACATTCGCGACGAAAGCGACAGAGACGGAATGCGCATCGTGATCGAACTCAAGCGCGATGCCTATCCCCGCGTCGTCCTCAACAACCTCTACAAACAAACACCTCTCCAAGCCAACTTTGGAGCCAATATGTTAGCGCTAGTAAATGGGGAACCCCAACTACTTACGCTCTCCCAATTCCTCAATGTCTTCCTAGATTTCCGCATTGAGACAATTACTCGCCGGACTCAATACGAACTCCGGAAAGCAGAAGAACGCGACCACCTTCTGCAAGGCTTATTAATTGCCCTAGAAAACTTAGATGCAATTATTCACCTAATTCGCGCCGCTGCCGACTCCGCCGCGGCGAAACAAGAATTGATGGATAATTACGGTCTTTCCGAACAGCAATCAGACGCAATTCTGCAAATGCAGCTCCGGCGTTTGACAGCCTTAGAAGCCCAAAAAATTCAGCAAGAACACGAAGAACTGCGAGCTAAAATCGAAGATTTGGAAGATATCTTAGCGCGCCGAGAACGCATCTTAGAAATCGCCGAAGTTGAAGCCGTCGAAATCCAAACAAAAATCGCCACTCCTAGACGCAGCGTCATCGAGCACGCCGAAGGAGAAATCGATGAAAGAGATTTAATTGCTAACGAACAAGCAATTATTCTGATCACAGAGCAAGGCTACATCAAGCGGATGCCTGTCAGCACTTTCGAGGCCCAAAGTCGCGCTACTCGCGGCAAAGCAGGCGCGAAAATGAAAGAAGACGACGGAGTAGAACATTTCCTTTCCTGCTGCGATCATGACAGCGTTTTGTTCTTCAGTGACAGGGGCGTAGTTTACTCTGTCAAAGCTTATCAAATCCCAGTCTGTTCGCGGACTGCCCGCGGCACTCCTGTGGTACAACTGCTGCCGATTCCTATAGAAGAAAAAATCACTTCTATGGTGTCAGTTACAGAATTCACCAGCGAAGAATACTTGGTCATGCTGACTCGCGGCGGCTACATCAAGAAAACCGCACTTTCGGCTTTTGGCAACATCCGCACTAACGGATTAATCGCGATTTCTCTAGAAGAAGGCGACCAACTGCGCTGGGTGCGGAGAGCAAAAGTGGGCGACAGCATCATCATCGGCACGCGCCAAGGGATGGCAATTCATTTCCGCACTAATCACGAACAGTTGCGCCCTGTCGGCCGCGCAACGCGGGGTGTAAAATCGATGAAATTGCGATCGGGCGATGAGTTGATCAGCATGGACATATTGCCCAGTTCAATTGTTGCCGAGATTGCTGAATTGGAAACTGAAGATTCGGAATTCGAGGGAGCTAATATTGCTCAGTTAGAAACTGAAGATTCGGAATTTGAAGTAGCAGAAATTACTGACCTAGAAACTGAAGATGCGGAATTGGAAGATGAAGAATTAGAACTGCAATCCGAGGAAATTGAAGGCGAAGAAGCCGAAGGAATTACCAAAAGTAGCAGCGACGTTCCTTCAGTGTTGGTAATCACCACCAACGGCTATGGCAAGCGGGTTCCAGTTTCTCAATTCCGCCTACAAAGACGGGCTGGCAAAGGATTGACGGCTACTAAGTTCAAGTCTAAAAAGGCTAAAGATTACGTAGCTGCGCTGCGAATTGTCAACGAAGATGACGAGTTGATGATCATTACCAACCGAGGTATTATTATCCGTCAGGCTGTGAGTGCAATTTCCACGCAATCGCGAACTGCAACTGGCGTGCGGGTGCAGCGGTTGGATGAGGATGATTCGATCGTAGCTGTGGCTTTAGTGCCGCCTGCTGGTGAAGAATCGGCCGAAGAATCGGAATCTGAGGAAGTGGCAGAACAGTCATAGGTTAATAGTTTGTAAGGTACGCGCTGCGTACCTTACTGCTGAACGGTAAAAATGCGATCGTCTATTTCCGCTTTCTGCCTCCAAGACTGGTCAACATTTAATACTAATTATGAAAAAATATCTCTAGGGACACGGCATTGCCGTGTCCTTAATGCGATCGTTGACAATCGATCCCATAATTGCCATAGCATAAGAGAATCAAAAAGTTAATAGCAAAAGTCTGTAAAAATGCCTTATTTAACAGCAGAAAACGACATCAAAGCACTCATCACTAAATTTGCCCGAGCTAAAATCCTGTGGGTTGACACAGAAATAGCAGACTATAAATCCAACCCCAGATTATCTCTGATTCAGGTGTTAGCTGACTCCACCGATTCAAGTGGAGATGGCACTTTTCTACTAGATGTCTTGGATAAACCTGAATTGGCCAAAGATTTTATCAACCAAATCATGGTCAATCCAGATATTGAAAAAGTTTTGCACAACGCCAGCTATGACATCAGATTTCTGGGCAATGACGACGCTCAAAATGTCACTTGCACATTAAAAATGGCGAGAAAGATTCCCACTTACATTCTGCCATTACCTAATCGACAACTCAAAACTTTAATACAAACACTTTGCGACATTGCTTATGTAGATAAAACAGAACAAAGCGGCGATTGGGCAAAGCGCCCCCTGACCGAGAAGCAGCTAGAATATGCCAAGATGGACGCGGTTTATTTAGCTGGAGTGCATCGCCGCCTGGTAGATATCCTTGCCCAATGTTACCCCGAACCCGCAACGGAAAACTTGACAGCATTGGGCGAAAAATATCAGGAATTAGAATCTCGGTGGAAGCCACTAGACTCAGAAATCGCTGAAGTCAAAGAACGCATTAAAGCAGGGATGCTGGCCCAAAAGCTCAAAGACAGTTCTTATTTTGAGCTTTCCAGTTCGACAGCTATGAAAGTAGATTTTCTCACCCTGGCAAGACTGACGCAAACTGAGGAAATTGAGTTAAATTTTCCGGTGACACTGACGAAAGAAATTCAAAAACAGTTAGGCAAACTCCTCGATCATCCATCTTTTGAAGTGGAGGATATTGCTAGTTGGCGGTTGAATTCTAATGTACAGCAGCGACGAAAATCTACTAAGAAAGTTGCGCCAGAACCGGAGAGTGAGGATTTAACTGCATTGGGGGAAAGGTACAAAGAAATTTTGCCCGAATGGAAGTTGCTGGATTCTGAAGTTGAGCATCTGAAAGAGCGCATTAAAAAAGCAATGTTGGTGCAAAATCAGGAAAATACTCCCCATTTTAAGTTATCCAGTTCCTCGATTTTGAAGGTAGATTTTGCTAAATTGGCAAAACTTGCGCTATCTGTGGGAGTTGAGTTAGATTTTATGGTGACGCTGACTCAATACATCCAAAAGCGGTTAGGGGAAGCTATTAACAAAATTGATGTGCAAATTGAGTATATTACCAGTTGGCGGATGACGGCTAAGACTGGGGAAGATGAAGAGGAAGAAATTCCGTTTTAACTACCAAAATATCACATTTTCTCTTCTGCGCCGCTCAGCGACCCGTCAAAAGCTCTAACTTTTCGGGGTATCTCGCCCCTTGTACAGTGATTTTGGCGGCGGCATCATCGATGTCACGCAGCGCAGATCCGCAGGCGTGAGTTCGACGGAGACTGCCCCGATGTTTTCGTCCAAGCGATGCAGCTTCGTGGTGGCTGGGATTGGAACAATCCACGGCTTCTGGGCCAGCAGCCAGGCGATCGCGATCTGAGCAGGTGTCGCCTGCTTCTGTTGTCCGATCCTACCAAGCAAATCAATCAAGGCTTGATTCGCTTTGAGAACCTCCGGTGTGAAGCGAGGCAGGGTGCTGCGGAAATCGGAACTGTCAAAGATCGCGTTTTCGTCGATTTTGCCAGTGAGAAAGCCCTTACCCAGCGGGCTGTACGCGACAAAGCCGATTCTGAGTTCCTCCAGGGTTGGTATCACTTCCGCTTCCGGCTTTCTCCACCGAGCGCGAGTATTCGCTCTGGAGTGCAGTCACCGGCACAACTGCGTGTGCGCGACGGATCGTTTGCACTCCGGCTTCAGAGAGTCCAAAGTGCTTAACCTTACCTTCCTCAATCAGTCCCTTCACTGCTCCTGTCACGTCTTCGATCGGCACGTTCGCGTCAATATGGGAATCATATTTTCACGTCTCAAAAGCTGGACCAGTCGAAAATTAAAACGTACAATTAATATATCAATTATATATTGATATATTGAGTAAAGCTTCAACTAAAATCCACCCAGATATGAAGCCCAAAACAAACTATACAGAACAATCTGCACAGCATCGCCCGATAAAAAAGCTGCCAGAAGTTACCATTTTTTTCTGGATTATCAAGTTGCTGACTACGGGAATGGGCGAAACAACTTCAGATTACCTAGCCCATCACATGAACCCAATTTTTGCGGTCGCTCTGGGGGGAATTGGATTAGTGATTGCTTTACTAATACAGTTTTCAGTACGGAAATATATTCCCTGGGTCTATTGGTTAGCTATTATTATGGTCGCTATATTCGGAACAATGGCTGCTGATGCTATCCATGTTGTATTAGGGGTTTCGTATCTCCTATCGACTGTAGGATTTTCCGTCGTACTGAGTATTATTTTTGCAGTTTGGTATATGAGCGAAAAGACTTTAGCGATTAATCATATTTACACACTTCGGCGCGAGTTATTTTACTGGGCAACCGTTATGGCTACATTTGCGCTTGGCACAGCCGCAGGTGATATGACAGCATCAACTTGGGGTTTGGGGAACTTCACATCAGGTTTACTGTTTGCCTTGTTATTTGCTTTACCAGCGTTCGCATACTGGCGCTCAGGACTTAATGAGGTCGGGGCTTTTTGGCTCGCATATATCCTGACTAGACCATTGGGCGCTTCATTCGCAGATTGGATCGGTAAATCTCAGGATAGTGGTGGAGTAGGCTTTGGTACAGGGCGGATCAGCATTGTCTTAGCTATTCTGATTTTTGGTTTTGTTGTTTATGAGACATACTCGAGCAAAGACAGTTATAGCAAGTCATCATGAGTTGGGTCTGGTTTAAGGAGCAGTTATGCCAGACCCAAAGACTAAAACTAGACTCAGCGGCCCGTCATTTGCTCTAGCTTTTCGGGATATCGATCGCCTTGCACTGCGATCTTGGAAGCAGCGTTATCAATGTCATGCAAATCGTCAGATGTGAGTTCAATGGAGATAGCTCCAATATTTTCATCCAAGCGATGCAGCTTCGTGGTGCCTGGAATCGGAACAATCCACGGCTTTTGAGCTAACAGCCAAGCGATTGCGATCTGAGCCGGGGTCGCCTGCTTCTGTTCTGCAATACTGCCAAGCAGATCGATCAGGGCTTGATTCGCCTTGAGTGCATCCGGTGTGAAGCGAGGCAGAGTGCTGCGGAAGTCGGAGCTGTCAAAGGTCGTGTTTTCGTCGATCTTACCCGTGAGGAAGCCTTTGCCCAGCGGGCTGTACGGGACAAGTCCGATGCCAAGTTCCTCAAGGGTCGGTATCACTTCCGCTTCAGGCTTTCTCCACCGAGCGCGAGTATTCGCTCTGAAGAGCCGTGACTGGCACAACGGCATGGGCGCGCCGAATCGTTTGCACTCCCGCTTCAGAAAGTCCGAAGTGCTTCACCTTACCTTCCTGAATCAGTTCCTTCACTGCTCCGGCCACCTCTTCAATGGGCACGTTTGGGTCAACCCGGTGCTGATACAGTAGGTCGATCGCCTCAACTTTGAGCCGCTTGAGCGATCCCTCCACGGCTTCCTTGATATGCTCCGGTCGGCTATTCAATCCGGGTGAACCTTTCATGCCGCGAGGATCGGAATTAGGACTGATGTCAAACCCAAATTTGGTCGCAATGACCGCTCGCTCGCGGAAGGGAGCGAGGGCTTCACCCACCAGTTCTTCGTTCAAGTAAGGGCCGTAGACTTCGGCAGTGTCAAAGAATGTAATACCGCGATCGACTGCAGCCCCCAGAAGAGCAGTCATCTCCTGTTTGTCTTTGGGCGGACCATAAGAAAAGCTCATTCCCATGCAGCCGAGCCCGATCGCTGAGACTTCCAGATTGCTGTTTCCAAGTTTGCGCGTTTGCATTGTTTTTCTCCGTTAATGTGGAATTGATAGTGTTCGCCGTCGATCGCTCTGGTCGTTGTCAGTCGTTTTCGCTGCGATCTCTGCTCGCCGTAGGGTCATTGATGCGAGACAGGGCGGTCTTATGACCCCAGCGAGGCCATAGATAGAAGAGGTTGAGGAGGATGAAGATCAACACTGCCAGCCAGGGCGCGAACAGTGCGACCGCGGTGGCGATCGCATAAACGATCGGTCCGACAAGGAATAAACGTCTGATCTTCCGTACTTTTTTCGCTGTGAGGCGCGTATCGATCAGCCGATACTCGTGAGCCGCATACCGCCACATGACGTTGACGAAGATACCAATCAGGGTCAAGATGCCACCGTAGAACCCAGCGGCAACCGACTCGTCCATTCCCCGGTGGAACGCTTCTGCAAGTACAGCGGTTGGAAACGGCAGGAAGGCAATCGGCATCAGGTGGAGGACGTTAAGCAGCAACAGCGTTCCGTCCACGCGGACGATGTGTTTGAACATGGCGTGGTGGTTGATCCAGATTGCGCCGATCACCAGGAAGCTCACTGCGTAGGCGAGGTAGGACGGCCAGAGCTGGAGGAGTTCTGCCCCGAGCGCCGTATCGGGTGGCGGCACTTTGATTTCGAGCACTAGCAGGGTGATTGCGATGGCAAAAACACCGTCGCTAAATGCCTCCAAGCGTGTGGTATCCACACTCACCTCCTCTGCGAATAGTTGCTGTTACCAAGTTTGCGCTTCTGCATGACGACTCCTTCGAGCCTCCACCGTCCCAACTCAGTTATTCAGATTTAAGAGAAGCCATATCAATTACAAAGCGGTACTTCACATCGGACTTGAGCAGTCTTTCGTAGGCGTCGTTGACCTTCTGGATCGGGATAACTTCGACATCGGCGGTGATATTGTGTTCAGCGCAAAAGTCGAGCATCTCTTGGGTTTCGGCGATGCCGCCGATCATAGACCCAGAAAGACTGCGGCGGCCCATAATCAGGCTGAATGCTGCGACCTCCAAGGGCTTCTCAGGTGCGCCGACAAGGGTGATGTTACCGTCGAGGCGAAGCAGGTTGAGATAGGCGTTGATGTCGTGCTTGGCGGCGACGGTATCGAGGATAAAATCGAAGCTGCCAGCGTGCTTTTGCATCTCGTCAGCATTGCGGGAAACAACAACTTCATCGGCACCCAGACGGAGTGCGTCTTCTTTCTTGTCGGGGGACGTGGTAAAGACAACGACGTGTGCTCCCATTGCATGAGCAAGCTTCACGCCCATGTGCCCCAATCCGCCCAGACCGACCACACCTACTTTCTTACCCTCTGTGACTCCCCAATGACGGAGTGGCGAATAGGTGGTAATCCCGGCGCACAGGAGCGGCGCAACCCCGGCGAGATCGAGGTTATCTGGAACGCGCAGCACGAAGCGTTCATCGACGACGATGCTGTTGGAATAGCCACCATAAGTGACCGGAGCGGTCTTGTGCTTGTCTGGGGAGTTGTATGTGAGGATCACGTTTTGGCAAAACTGCTCAAAGCCAGCTTTGCAATGGGGACACGTACTGTCCGAATCGACCATACAGCCGACTCCCGCTAGATCGCCGGACTTGAACTTCGTCACTGCTGAACCAACTTGAGTGACCCGTCCGACGATCTCATGACCGGGAACGATCGGGTAGGTCGTGGACATGAAATCGCTCCACTCGTCGCGCACTGAATGCACGTCAGAGTGACAGATACCGCAGAAGAGGATTTCGATCTGCACATCGTGTTCGGTTGGGTTGCGCCGTGCGATCGTGTCGGAGGCTAGCGGTGATGTTGCACTGGCTGCGGAATAAGCTTTGGTGTTGTACATGGGTTGATGCTCCTATTTGTTTACTTTTGGTGCCTGGTATTGTTCGTCGCTGACCTTTTCCATCCAGTCCACGGTCTTGCCGTCGAGCTGTTCCTGAATGGCGATGTGCGTCATAGCCGTGGTTGCCGTGGCACCGTGCCGATGCTTCTGGCCCGGCGCGAACCAGATCGGGTCCCCTGACCGAATTTGCTCGATCGAGCCGCCCCAGCGCTGTGCGAGACCGCAGCCAGCCGTCACGATCGGGGTTTGTCCTAACGGGTGGGTGTGCCATGCTGTTCGAGCACCCGCCTCAAACGTGACACTGACACCAGACGTGCGTGCCGGATCATTTGCTTGGAACAGGGGGTCAATGCCGACAGTGCCGGTAAAATACTCAGCCGGTTCTTTGGCCGAAGGCTGTGAGCCACTTCGTTTAATGTCCATTTCTTAATTCCTTCACTTGATGCCATTTCGGTGGCTGTCCCAATAGTAGAAATTGAGCACATATCGCTTCTCTATCAATAGGGATGGATTTTTTAAGAAGCAAGGTTAGCCTTGATGGCATTTTGGTTGTCAGTAGGCGAGTCTCTTGCCCAATCAAACCTGCGTTTTCTCTTGAATAAAAATCCAGAATGCTTACAAGAAGCCGGAATCGTTTTTCATTGCTTTAGCTTCATCTTAGGCATTTTGGAGGACAAGCAATAAAACGATCGTCTAAGATTGTTGTACAATCCTGCAAACTTAGAAATGAACGCTGTCAAAACGAGTGAAAAGTCCGCTATGGAGTTAATGAACGACCAGCAGGCAAAGCGCGAGGCAGATAGAGCGCAAGCCCACAGAGACGAGCTGACAGAGCGGATTGCACAGGCGATTCGTCATGATGGGACGATCGAGCCGCTCAAAGGATTGCACTTCAACCGCTCCTCCTCACCTTCGGAATGCGTTCACAGTGTCTCTCTCCCTGCCTTTTGTGCGATCGCTCAGGGCAGCAAAGAAGTCCTTCTGGGCTGCGATCGCTATCAGTACGACCCTTTGCATTATTTGCTGGCTTCGATCGAACTGCCGATTGTCAGCCAAATTCTTGAAGCTTCCAAAGCGCGACCTTACCTTAGCCTTCGCCTCGATCTCGACCCCACACTTGTCGGTTCAGTCATGGTCGAGGCAGGGCATCCTTCATCACGCAGTCGTGCTGATGTGAAAGCGATTGACGTAAGTCCGTTGGATGCAAATCTGTTAGACGCTGTGGTGCGGCTCGTCAGACTTCTAGATTCCCCTGCTGAAGCTCGTGTTCTCGCACCACTGATTAAGCGGGAAATCATTTACCGACTGCTGATGGGAGAGCAAGGTGGTCGGCTATGTCATATTGCAGTTCTGGGTGGCTCTACCCACCAAATTGCTAGAGCCGTCGATCGACTTCGTAAAGACTTTAACCAGCCGCTTCGGATTGAAAGCATCGCACGAGAGCTGGGAATGAGTGTATCGAGCTTCCACCATCACTTCAAGTCTGTCACTGCCATGAGTCCTTTGCAGTTCCAGAAGCAACTGCGGCTCCAGGAAGCTCGCCGTCTGATGCTGGGGCAAAACCTTGACGCTACCAGTGCTGCCTACCGTGTGGGTTATGACGATGCCTCGCACTTCAACCGAGAGTACAAGCGACTCTTTGGTATACCACCGATGCGCGATGTGGAGCGGCTGCGAGAAGCTGCTAGGGAGATTGCGAGTTCAACATGATCTCCTCAATATGCCCTAATCAGGCCAGAAATCGCTAAAATATTAGGCATTTATTGCGCTCACTGTATTTTTTTGGGAACAAATCAACTATGGTTGGACAAATCAGAAAGTATAATAAATCAATTCATCTTAATCAAGTTTTAGACATATTTCAAACAGAAGAAAAATTACTAGGCTTGGTGCCTGATGATGCTTTACAGGAATTACTAGATGCTCTAGAAAAAAAATTATTGAATGGCAAAGGTGAAGATAAAGGTCAAGATAATAAGATTAAGAAATGGTCGATTAAAGCATGGGTTATAGTGGATGGTGATGTAGTAATTGGATTTGCCTTTGCTCGTGAGTATGAACTTGAGACAAAAATAGATTCTTTATATATTTTGAAAGATTATAAACGCAAAGGCTGCGGAACTAAATTGATGAAGCAGGTTAAACACAACTGCAAATCTCCAATTAGTTTAGCAGTCTATGAGGATAATAAAATAGCGGTTGATTTCTATAATAAACACGAGTTTTTATTTACTCGTGATGGGGTTGAGGACGATCGTAAGTATCTAGTGATGACTTGGCATAAAGCTAAAAGCTAAGCAATTGCACACACTCAAACTCTTGTTCTACTCCCATCATAGAAGATTTGCGATCGCTCTTTTCGTCTTGGCAACCTAACACTTGTCCCATCTACCTATTTCCTTGTCGCCACCCCTGCGCCTTTGCGGTTTATTTCAATCAACCATATTTGAGCAAGGTGGGCAAATAATGCCCACCCTAATTCCTACTTCCCTACCGTGAAATACTCATTCTTAGCATACACGCTAATAATGCAGTCTCCCACTTCAAAAA
>NZ_JAUBQU010000012.1:0-85403 GCF_036701435.1 Microcoleus sp. Pol12A5 | reverse complement strand
CCGAAGCAGTTTCAAGAGTGTTTTTTGAGTTGGGTAAATTCAATTACCCAAAAATTGGAGCTAGAAGTCATAGCCATCGATGGCAAAACAATGAAACAATCTTATGACCGGAATCAGAGCCAAAAACCGTTACATATAGTCAGCGCATGGTCGGCGTCCCATCAATTAGTTTTAGGGCAAAAAAAAGTCAATAAAAAATCCAACGAAGTGACAGCGATTCCGGCTTTGTTAGAGCTGCTAGAAATTGAAAAAAGCGTAATAACCATCGATGCTATGGGATGTCAGAAAGAAATATCAGCGCTCATAATTAAGAAGAAAGGAGATTATCTTTTAGGGCTAAAGGGAAATCAAAAACTTCTTCATAAAGACGTAAAAAACTGGTTTGAATTAGCTCGCAAAGAAGAGTTTTCTGGCAGAGAGCATAGCTATTATCAACAAATAGAAGCGGGGCATCATCGAGTTGAAAAAAGACAAATTTGGACGGTGGCAGTCTGGGAGTTGCTACCTCTTCATAATCAATCATTATGGGCTGGATGAAAAACGGTTGTGATGGTCGTAAGTGAAAGACGTTTGTGGAATAAAACTACCACAGAAGTTCGGTTTTATTTAAGTAGTTTAGCCAGTAATGCCGAGAAGATTTCTCAAGCAATTCGCAGTCATTGGGGTATTGAAAATAGCTTACATTGGACATTGGATGTTACTTTTTCGCTCAGACAAGAGTCGCATTCGTAAAGATCATTCTCCTGAAAATTTTGCTCTTATACGGCGTTTAGCTGTCAATTTACTGAAACAGGAAAAAGGATTTAAAGGAAGTTTAAAAATGAAGCGGTATCGGGCGGGAATGGATAATAATTATTTAGTTAAAATTTTAGACTCTGCCAGCTAACGCTCGAAAACTAAAACTGATTCCCGATCTAACCCACATTCCGCAGATATTCAAGCAGATTAAATTTCAAAGAAATTTAGAATTGCCAAAACCTCAAATGATTGCATAGCAATCATTTGAGGTTTTTTTAAGGTATAATAATTTGTGCCAGTATAGCAACCTTCAAAACTATGAAAAAGCCCTCTGAAGCTATAAATATCGTAAATTTAGACCATTTGGGAATAGTAGCGGGGATCATAGATGAAATGGAATTGGTAGAAGAAGTTAACAAAAAAGTGGGAATAAAAATTAAAGAAACCCTCAGTCCAGGACAAGTAATGAAAGCAATGATTTTGAACGGATTGGGATTTTTGAGCGCCCCAATCTACCTATTTGACACATTTTTTGTGGGAAAAGCAACAGAACATCTAATTGGAGAAGGAGTGAGACCGGAACAATTAAATGATGACAGAATCGGGAGAGCTTTAGACAAATATCATCAAGCTGGAACCACAAAATTATTCACGGCAATTGCCCTGAAAGCAGCGATGAAATTTCAAGTATCAATGAAAAGCGTTCACCTAGATAGCAGTTCAATATCAGTAGAAGGAGCCTACAAAAACTGTCAGGGAAAAAGCCAGGAAGTTGAGGCAGAATCTGAAGATACAGAATCTTCCATGAAAACGATAAAAATCGTTCATGGTTATTCAAGAGATCGAAGACCGGATCTCAAACAATTTATCATTGATACGATCGTAAGTGGAGATGGAGACGTACCATTATATCTCAAAATAGATGACGGAAACGCCGACGATAAAAGTGTCTTTGTGTCAAGATTGAAAGAGTTTAAAAATCAGTGGACATTTGACGGAATCTGTGTAGCAGATAGTGCCTTATACACAGCGGAAAATTTGTCAGCAATGGCAGAAATGAAATGGATAACCAGAGTGCCATTAAGCATCAAATCAGCTCAAAATAAAATCTGCAACATTGAAGATAGTGACTGGGAAGACTCTCAAATAAAAGGCTATAAAATAGCAACCAGAACCAGTGAGTATGCCAACATCAAGCAAAGATGGCTAGTAATAAAAAGTGAAATCAGAAAACAAGCAGATCTTAAAAAAATAGTCAAGCAAGTAGAGAAACAGTTAGAATCAGCCTAAGCCTCACTGCGTAAGCTATCTATACAAAACTTTGCTTGTCTTGCCGATGCAGAAAATGCAATAAAAAAGTTATCAGACTCATGGAAATATCACCAAATAATAGAAATCAAATCCCAAGAAAAGCCAGTTAAAACAACAAAAAACAAGCTCAAAGAATCGAGAAATACACAGCCAAGAGTCTATCAAGTAACGGGTGAAATAGAACCCCTAATTTCAGCAATCGAAGCGGAAAAAATCAAAGCAGGGAAATTTATATTAGCCACAAATATCTTAGATACTAAAGCAGTGAGCAATTCACAGGTATTATCGGAATACAAAGCACAGCAAAGTAATGAGAGAGGATTTAGATTTATCAAAGATCCGTTATTTTTTACGGCCAGCGTATTCGTGAAAAAGCAGGAGCGAGTTGAAGCAATCGGAATGATAATGGGACTGTGTTTGTTAGTGTATAACCTAGCGCAAAGGAAATTGAGACAACAATTAGAAGCTACCAATGAGCAAGTGAAGAATCAGGTAAAAAAAATGACCAATAAGCCAACAATGCGCTGGATATTTCAGATGTTTCAGGCGGTGCATTTAGTGACGGTAAATGGCTCGAATCAGGTCAGCAATTTAACCCAAGATCACCAAGATATCTTGCGGCATTTAGGAGAGTATTGCTGTCAATACTATTTAATATTTTCAAGTGAATAACGATTGAGTTCGAGGTGTAGATATTTGTGAATAATTTTCATTAATTAGTCAAGACAATTTGCTCTTGGCATAAGTTTTCTTGGTTCAAAATATGAGTAGTCACGATAAAATAGCAACATGAATATATGAGAAAAAGTCAATTATTTCAACTTACTTAGTTTAGGGAAATTTGACAAGCTTCTGTAATGCTAAAACTGCATAATTTCAGCCCAAAAGCGTTTGGCTTCCAAGTTTTCACAACTGATAAAAAAATCCGACCCACATCTGCGGAATGTGGGATCTAAATTGATTCAGTTTTGAGAATTTAGAAGTTCTTAAAGCTCGATTTTAACTGCGTTCATTGCATCAGATTTAAGAGTTTTAAGAATGGTTTTCTCAGAGACTAGCTCATGCACAAATATGATTTTTTGTCAACTTAATTTAGATGCGCTTACCCTGGGTAGGCAATCGAGTTAGATAATACTGATGCTATACCTAACGAAACGAGAAAAGAGATTTTAGCAAAAGAAGGGACTTGGAACTTGATTGTATTGGAAAAAGAACAAGGTGCAACAGTTGTAACAAAAATCCTGCGTCAGGCTATGGAATTGTCATTAGCTGAAGCGATGAAGTTAAAAAAGAAGATGCCTGGTTCTGTTTTTGTCGGAACTAAATGTGAGACCGATCGACTAAGACATCTTTTAGCTGCTGAAGGCTTGAAAGCTTCAATAAGCAAAACAGTAAGTTAGTGCTGCCTGGGGAGTTCTATTAGCTTTAAAGTGCTAATCATCCCTGAAGCTCCAACTAATAACGGCTACCTCCTCAAACCTTATTCTTCCCTCTCCTGCAACCACCGATCGTACAAATCCGATCGGCGCGATCTAGTTCTTTCAATTTGCTGTTCCCTGCGCCAGCGAGCAATTTCTGCGTGATTACCAGACAGCAACACGTCGGGGACCTTCAATCCCCGAAAATCCGCCGGTCGAGTGTACTGGGGATAATCCAAAAGTCCGTCCTCAAAACTCTCAAACTTTAGGGAATCTTCCTTGGCAACAGTTCCCCGCAGCAATCGCAAAACCCCATTTATCAAAGCCAAAGCCGGAATTTCACCCCCCGTGAGTACAAAATCCCCCAAAGATACCTCGCGAGTGACTAAATGCAGCACTCGATCGTCCACACCTTCATAATGACCGCAAATCAACACCAACTGATCGCGATCGACCGCCAACTCCCGAAACATCCCCTGCTGCATCGGTTCCCCCTGGGGAGTCAGCAAAATCACCTCCCGCCGCGGCAAAACCGGCAGCGACTCCACCGCAGCAAAAATCGGTTCCGGCTTCATCAGCATCCCCACTCCGCCCCCGTAAGGCTCGTCATCGACTCGCTGGTGTTTGTCTGTGGTAAAATCGCGGGGATTGACAAAATTCACCTCAGCAATCTTTTTAGCTAAGGCTTTGCCCATCAGTCCCGACTCTAGGGGAGCCCGGAAAAATTCTGGAAATAAGGTAACTACGTCAAAGCGCACAATTATTGGAATTTTATTGATACATCACCTCTAGTTTGACCCTTAGGGGGAGTTCAGTTTTCAGTAATTGCTTTATTCTTTATAATTTCTTATAATTTCTGAAAATTTTTGCAAGTTAAATTCTCTTCCTTTGTCGGCGGGCCCGTTTTGTACAACAATAAATAAGTTTTTCATGACAGCGACTGCAAGCAAACTCGCCGCCAAACCACTGCGGGATCGCGCGATCGGCGATCGCACCTCACTCGCACCAACAAAAATTTATTCTTAAAAAGCCCTATTGTACCCACAGCAACGGCAAAATTGAATTTCACATCCAACAGAGGAAGACACACCATGCAGCAGTTGACATCTCAAGCCCTTGAACATAATATTCCCCAGCGCACGAAAACCTCGATTATGGTCATCGGGGGAGCCGAAGACAAAGTTCACGGGCGAGAGATTTTGAACACCTTTTTTTGCCGTGCTGGGGGTGCAAACGCTCGGCTGGCGATCGTTCCCTGCGCCTCGAGAGATCCCGAAGGAATTAGCAACCGCTACCGCACCATATTTGACGAAATGGGTGTTAGCGCAGTCAAAGTAGTGGACATCCGCGAACGCGAACAAGCCGAAAACCCCGTCTGGAAAGATTACTTAGAAGATTGTACGGGCGTATTCATCACAGGCGGCGACCAACTGAGGCTCTGCGGGCTGCTGGCGGACACCCCGCTGATGGAGAAAATTCGCAAAGAAACTATAGAAGGCAAGATTACCCTCGCCGGTACCAGCGCGGGTGCTGCGGTGATGGGATATCACATGATTGCAGGCGGCGGAAGTGGCGCGTCACCGAACCGCTCTTTAGTAGATATGGCAAACGGACTTAACATTATTCCTGAGATCATCGTAGACCAGCATTTTCACAATCGCAACCGCATGGCTCGCTTGCTGTCGGCGGTGGCAAGCCATCCCGATCGCCTCGCTATTGGTATTGACGAAGACACCTGCGCGTTGTTTGAGGGAGACGATACTATGAAAATTCTCGGTAAAGGCACTGTGACTATCGTTGATTCTAGGGAAAATTTTTATACCAATGAGTCTATGGTAGGAGCGACAGAACCCTTAAGTCTGTTCAATATGCGCTTGCACGTTCTGTGTCATGGAGATTGCTACAATATGCCCCTCGGCAAACCAATGCCATCGGGAGCCTGTTCCGAGTCTGGCTGGCCCCCCGAATGCCGCACAGCCAACTAACGTAGAACATCTCTTGTCATTGATTCGGCAGAAATTAGGCGGCATTCCGGCCGAATCATGGATACAACAATAGAATAGATTCCGAACCAGCCACGGGCTGACCCCAGGAGGCAGAATCACAGAAAATTCTAACTTCGGGCTTTGAGTTTTTGCTAGCCATGGATCTGTACTTGTTTTTAGCAGATCGTAGGGGCATGAATTTTCAATTGGGTAGCTCATAACTGGAAATTCACTCCCAAACTGTTCGTAGCGAACAGTCGATCGAGCAATCTAGATCGAAATTGAATAAATGCTCCAATTATCTATAAGATTTCGCGCCCCATACCCCTCTAAATGCCATGAAAATACTTAAAATCCAGACCTTACGCGGCCCCAACTACTGGAGCATCCGACGCCAGAAACTCGTCCTGATGCGTCTGGATTTAGAGGAGTGGGCAGATAAAAACACCTCGGAAATTCCTGGCTTCTATGAAGGGTTGATCGCCGCACTTCCGAGTTTGAACGACCATCACTGTTCTCCAGGCCATCAGGGAGGATTCCTGCAAAGAGTCAGAGAAGGAACAATGATGGGACACGTAATCGAACACGTGGCCCTAGAACTTCAGGAAATGGCAGGAATGCCGGTCGGGTTCGGTCGCACCCGCGAGACTGCGACCCCAGGCATTTACCAAGTAGTAATCGAGTATCAACACGAACAAGCCGGTCGCTATGCAGCCCGGGCAGGCGTGCGGATGTGCCAAAGCATTGCCGAGACAGGCACTTATCCAGCAGCAGAATTAGTTCAAGATTTGAGAGACCTGAGAGAGTTTGCTGCGTCGGCGGCCCTGGGGCCGAGCACGGAAACACTGATTAAGGAAGCAGAAGCGCGCGGCATTCCTTGGATACCTTTGAGCGCCCGGTTTATGATTCAACTCGGCTACGGGGTTCACCAAAAGCGGATTCAGGCAACTCTGAGCAACCGGACGGGAGTTTTGGGGGTAGAACTTGCCTGTGACAAGGAAGGTACCAAAAATATCCTCGCCAGCGCCGGCGTGCCGGTTCCCAGAGGGACGGTGATTCATTATTTGGATGAACTGCGCGGGGCGATCGAAGATGTCGGCGGTTATCCGATCGTCCTCAAACCCCTAGACGGCAACCACGGCCGCGGCATTACGATCGACATCAATTCCTGGGAAGCAGCAGAAGAAGCCTACGACTTAGCCAGCGCGGCATCAAAAACAAAAAGTGTGATAGTCGAGCGCTATTACGTCGGCCGCGACCACAGAGTATTGGTAGTCAACGGGCAAGTAATAGCAGTCGCAGAACGAGTCCCGGCTAACGTCGTAGGCAACGGCAGGTCTACAGTAGAACAGCTTATTGAAGAAGTAAACCGCGACCCGCAGCGAGGAGACGGACACGACAACGTACTCACCCGGATCACGATCGACAAATTGTCCCTGGATTTGCTGCAAAAACAAGGATACGCGATGGACTCCGTAGTGCCTGCCGGCGAAAGAGTATTTTTGCGCGCGACAGCAAACTTGAGTACCGGTGGAATTGCAGTCGATCGCACCGACGAAATCCACCCGGAAAACGTCTGGCTGTTTTCTAGAGTCGCCAAAATTATCGGTTTGGACATCGCCGGCATTGACGTAGTAACTCCCGACATCTCCCAACCGCTGCGCGATGTCAACGGCGTCATCGTCGAAGTCAACGCAGCACCGGGTTTCAGAATGCACGTCGCCCCGAGTCAGGGTTTGCCCCGCAACGTCGCCGGCGCTGTCTTCGATATGCTTTTCCCCTCGCCTCAACCCAGCCGGGTGCCAATTTTAGCGGTAACGGGAACCAACGGCAAAACTACAACCACTCGCCTGCTTGCCCACATTGTCAAGCAGACCGGTCAGATTACCGGGTACACGACTACCGACGGCACTTACATCGGCGATTATTTGGTCGAAAGCGGAGACAATACCGGGCCGCAGAGTGCTCAATTGATTTTGTCTGACCCGACGGTAGAAGTAGCGGTGCTGGAAACGGCTAGAGGCGGAATTTTGCGATCGGGCCTCGGCTTCGATCAGTGCGATGTCGGCGTCGTCTTGAACGTCGCGGCCGATCACTTGGGAATTGGCGACATCGACACCGTGGAACAATTGGCCAAACTCAAGAGCGTCCTCGTCGAGTCGGTAATGCCCAAAGGCTATGCTGTTTTAAATGCCGACGACCCGCTAGTATCACAAATGGCGCAGCGTGTCAAGGCTCAAATTGCATATTTTTCGATGAACCCGGACAACGAACTGGTTGCCAAACATACCGCTGCAGGCGGGCTGGCAGCGATTTACGAAAATGGGTATTTGTCGATATTGAAAGGCGATTGGACGCTGAGAATTGAGCAGGCTGTGAACGTGCCGCTGACGATGGGCGGGCGCGCGCCGTTTATGATTGCTAATGCTTTAGCAGCTTGTTTGGCGGCTTTTGCCCAAGGAGTGAAAATAGAAGATATTCGATCTGCTTTGTCAAGCTTCCAAGCATCGGTGGGTCAAACTCCCGGACGGATGAATTTGTTTAAATTGGGCAACTATCACGCTTTGCTCGACTACGCCCACAACCCCCACAGCTACAAAGCTTTGGGCAGTTTCGTGCTGAATTGGCAGGGACTGCGGATCGGGGTTGTCGGGGCCCCCGGAGACCGGCGAGATGAAGATTTTGTCACGCTGGGCAAACTTTCGGCCGAGATGTTCGATCGCATTCTTGTCAAGGAAGATATTGACAGGCGCGGGCGAGAACCCGGTGCTGTGGCACAGTTAATTTGCCAGGGAATTGCAGAGGCAATTTCTGCAGGAACCGCAAACAAATCTCAAGTTGAATACGAGTTGATTCTCGACGAAACAACGGCCGTTAACAAGGCTTTAGATGAGGCGCCGGCCGGCAGTTTGGTAGTGATTTTACCTGAAAGTGTCAACAAAGCTTTGAGTTTAATTGAATCTCGGAAACCGATTAAGGAATCTGTGGAAGTTCAAAATGGTTTAGATCGATCGAAGTCACAGGAAAGTTTAAAACCGACTGTGGTGAATCAAGGCTAAACTCTGAAGTTTGATTTCATTACATTATTAATAGGTTGGGTTAACAAAAGGAAACCCAACCTTTTTGCTTTACACAACCGCCGTATTATCTTTCAATATTTTCTCTGTAACCTAAATCAGTTCGCACACAGAATTTTGCGCAAGTTGTGTAGTTTTAAACCCATGAGCAATAGCGTTCCGCAAAGAAAGCGCATTCATTAATAACTGAGATTCGGATTTAGAAATCACACCGCCCTCAACCGTCAGTTGTTTCACTAAATAGGGCTTGCTGAATAAGTCAAGAAAACTCAAAAAAAGTTCGATCGCAAGTTCGAGCAAGCCAACAAGTTAAGTTTTTGTTTGAGTTGGCTGCCGCACACATAATTTTTGATTATCGCTGACCCGCAACCAATTGTTACTGATGAAAATTGACACAAAACAAGCCACAATAATCTTTTCAATCCTGCGACAAGATTCATCAGCAAAAAAGTAATTGCAATCGCTGTTAGAGAGGTATTATCGAGTTTAACCATCACTCGATATAGGCTAAATCTTCTCTTTACTTACCCAAATTTTCCCTCAATTGCTTGGCGGACTCTTTCATCTTCTGCTGCTTGCTTTTTTTTCTCTTTACTGACGTGAGCGGGCGGTCTTCCTAAGGGCGGATAACTCATCCTAATTCCGTTTTTTTTACACGCCCGCTAGATTGTCGAGCGTGCGGTAAATCTTGTCAACGTGAACCGATTCTGGGTAATGTCCTGTGAATTCTTTAAATGATTCTACTTTAGCGATTAAGTCTCCTGATTAATTGAATTTGTCCCAGCTAATTCGATCTAAAAATACATAAACTTCAAAGCTGCTCGCAGATAGTTTAGCTCCAAAATCTGTATGTTTTCCTACTTTTACTCTAACTATAGGACGAACGTGGGCTTGTGTTAAACTTACAATTATATCGTCAACTTTATTTGTCTTGTGTTCGTACATCCATGCTTGTTGTCGGTAAACTTCATGACACACCAGCAGCAGCTTGTATTGCCGTTTACTCAAGTTCTTTAAATTAGCTCCTAACTCGATTAATCTTTCAATATGACAGAGATTTCTTTTGATGTATTGCAGTTGTTTTTTTTATCGCGGTTCTTTTTTTACTCGGCGACGGTCGGGGCTGCTTGGTAATGGATAGGTAGTCTTTACGTGCTTTGTTCCGGTAGGTTCGGGGTTTTTTCTGGCAGAGTTCTTGAATCGATTTATATAGGATATCTACAATCTTTTCTGTTTGCATCCTGGCTCGATCGAGAATGCTGATGTCTGTGGGATAGGTAATATCGGCGCTGGCACAGGTCGCATCTAACAGTAATTTTCCTCGGAGTACACTGTCACTCGGTTCTTCTGGTTCTTTTTTATTTGATTCAGATTGAGGGGTGGTTGCTTCTCGGAGCTTTTTCACCATTTTTTGATTCAGTTTATTGACCAGATTGATACTTATTCTGTGTCTAAAATGAACCAATAGAGAGGCATCAAACGGGATTTCATTGCTGTAAGATGAGAGACCAATAAAGTATTGTAGGTATGGGTTTTCCCGTATTTGTTCTACCGCGAGCGCGATCGCTGGTTCCTAATTTTTATTTGATGATTAATGCCCCCAATGCCATCCGAAAAGATTTAGCGGGTGCTCCTATAGATGAGGCAAAATTTTGAGCATATTCTGATTCAAATTCCGACGCCCGGAATAAGTTGGGCCATCGTTACCCAACGGTTGTCTGAGGCTAATTTTCCACCATGAGGAAAATTAAAGCTTTCTGGTAGGGTGCTATCTGGGTCAAGTTTTCGGTACACGAGTGTCAACGGTGGTGCAAGGGTTCTGTGCCATTTTATCTGTTTTCCTTGCACCTGAGTCTCGTTCTGCCGATCGACACTCAGGCAGCGCCACCTGATGGCGCTTATTCAGCAAGCCCTACCTACTTTCACATTGCTCAAAGCTGGAATATCAATGAATCGACTGCGTTCCGGATCGTGAGGCACGTAGAGGATACATTGATTCGTTCAGGTCGGTTTAGCTTACCCGGAAAGAAAGCACTGCGACAACCTGACTCAGTTTTAGAAGTGGTTGTGGTCGATGTGACCGAAAGTCGGCGTTGCTGAATACAAGTATGAATTCAAGTTTTCGGAATGGCTATAAGCCAAGTAGAGTGAGTTTTGTAACATCAAGTGAAAAGTTTATTCATACGCCAGAATCAGCAACGCCCGAAAGTCCAGTCGAGCGTCCAAAAAAAAACAACGACAAGTGTTTTCGGGCAAAAAAAAAGTATCACACCTTGAAGTCACCATTAGTGGTCAATCAAAAGACGGGAGCAATTATCTGCATAGCTCATGGTAAAGGCAGAAGGCATTCCTGGTGACTATTCAAGACGAGTAAAGTCAGGTTAGCCACTACAATGAAGCTTTGGCGTGACAAGGGTTATCAAGGAATTGGGAAACTTCTTGCCAATAGTCAGATCCCTACTAAAAAGTCCAAAAGCTCTAATTTATCTAAGGTTCGACGGCAGGAAAACCGTACTCTGGCAACTCAACGTATTGTCATTGAACACGTCAATCGGAAACTGAAAATTTTTCGTATTCTGTCGGAACATTACCGAAATCGCCGACGTAGATTTGGTTTACGCTTCAACCTGATTGCAGGTATCTATAACTATGAACTTAACCTTTCAGAATGACTTTTGCAAGAGGTCTATTCATCACTAAAAAAGTGATGGTTATGACAGTTTGAGCCGTATCTGCTAGTTTAGCCATGACTCGACCGATACTAAATCTCCGTTTCCCTTCTCCAAATTTACCCTCAATCGCATTCCTAATTTTCTCATCTTCTGAGGCTTGCTTTTGCACTTATTTACTCACATTTAATGGTGGTCTTCCTAGCGGCGGTCTACTGATTCTGATTCCTCTTTCTTTGCACCAAGCTCGGTTCTCTCTGGTTCGATAAATACGATCGGAATGAACGGATTCTGGATAAAATTCTGTGAATTCTTTGTAAGCTTCTACTTGGGCTTTTAAATCCACTGATTCGTTAAAATTATCCCAACTCATCCGGTATAAAAATACATATCCTTCAAAGCAACTCGCTGACAGTTTTGCTCGCCTCTCTACGCTTTTTTCGGCTTTCCCTCTGACTGTGGGACGGATGTGGGGTTGGCTTAAACTTACTCTTCTATCCTCTATGCTCTGCTTGTTATTTTCAAATAACCACTGTTGTTGGCGATAGACTTCTGTGAGGACTAGCAAAGTTTTATATTGCTTTTTATTCAAACATTCTAAGCTCGCACCTGAATCAATTAGCTGTTCAATATGAGCGAAGTTTTTTTTTAATATATTGGAGTTTTTTTTTAATTGCTTGTGTGTTTTTTTTTCGTAATGGTCTTATTTGTTTTGCTATTAATAAGTAATCTTTTCGGGCGAGATTACGGTAAGTTCTTGGTTTTTTCAGGATTTGACCTTTGAGCGGTTTATAGAGAATATCTATGATTTTTTCGGTGTAAACTCGGGTTCCGTTTAATAGTCCTAAGTCGCTCGGATAGCTAATGTCCGCTGGGGCACAGGTTGCATCTACGATCAACTTTCCTCGATTGAGTGACTCATTTTTGCGTCCGAATTCTTTTTTTTTCGGTTTTGACGCTCGCTCGGTGATGGAGCGCATTTTTTCGACCATGCGTTCGTTCACTTTATTAATTAAGTTCGGACTAATTCTTTGGCGAAAGTGAACCAATAGTAATGGGTCAAATGCGAGTTCATTAAGCTCTGCTTGATTGACCGATAAAGTATTGTAGATAGGGGTTTTCCCGGATCTGTTCTACCGTTTCGCGATCGCTAATTCCTAATTTTTCTTTGATGATTAATGCCCCCAATGCCATCCTAAACGATTTGGCTGGTGCCCCCATTTCTGTGGGGAAGTTTTTAGCATATTCTGCTTCAAATTCTGACCACGGGATGAGTTGGGCGATTTTTACCCAACGGTTATCTGGTGACAACCTTCCACATGAGGGGAGTTCAAAGTCGGAGGGTGAGGGGGGAGCAAGCTCAGCTTTTCTGTACACGAGCGTACTGGGTAATGCAAAGGTTTTGTACTATTTTACCTGTTTATCTTGCACACTTTTCTCTATCGCACGATCGCATAACCTGGCCGTGTAAGCTTTCTGCACTTATCCAGCAAGCCCCAAGTAGAAGCTTACAAAGAATTCACAGAATTTTATCCCGAATCGGTTCATGTAGAAAATATTTATCGAACCAGAGAGAACCGAGCTTGGTGCAAAGAAAGAGGAATCAGAACCAGTGGACCGCTGTTAGGAAGACCACCATTAAATGTGAGCAAAGAAGTGCAAAAGCAAGCCTCAGAAAATGAGAAAATTAGGAATGCGATTGAGGGTAAATTTGGAGAAGGGAAACGGAGATTTAGTATCGGTCGAGTCATGGCTAAACTAGCAGATACGGCTCAAACTGTCATAGCCATCACTTTTTTAGTGATGAATCTGTCTCGGATACTGAGAAAGATTTTTTGGGAGTTTTTTGTCCAATTTTTCCCAAACATAACTTTTGGGGCTGGGATGATTAAGAAAAATAATCGCTGGGTTAATGAGGGATAAAAAAGCTTATTAATCATTGTTACTTCATTACCTCATTCATCCTTGTGTTCCTCTTGGGTCACTTTTTCACCAAGCCCTAATTAAGCATCTAAATAGGTTATTGGGTAACCGTGAAATCCTTGCAGTGTAAGCGTCCTCGCTTGCTAGAATATACATTTTAAATGCGTAAGAGGTTAGCTAAGAATTATTGACAGTCGCTAAAAATTGCTTTTTCCACTCATTAATGGCTGTTAAAGGGATTTTTAGTAAAGTTTGTTTTTTAGTATTAATCCAATTAGCCACACTGTTTAAATCATTTCTTTGTACGACTGGCAAATTAGTATCTTTAGAAATTTCTGTAGCGCGATTATCAACTGACAGAATTAAAGTTCTCCTTTTATATTGTAAAGCTCTAATCCCAGCGTGTAATCGTGTCCCTACATAATCAACGGGATACTGAGACAAAGCGCTATCTAAAGCTGATAAGCTAGGATTAAGATAAATCGCTCGCTCGCCACATATATCTTTCATGTACTGATAATCTTTGGGCTGTTGGGTCCAGTAATAAATTAACTTATATTCCTGTTTCAGTAATTCCACTAACTGCTTATCAAAACTAGGATTTTGATTATACTCAGTAAAAGTAACTAATACTGACTCTGCTTTACCTTGAGGAATTTGGACACAATGTTCCTCTGTTAATTTCCACATAGTAGGACAAGCAGTATTAATTACATTATTAATCCCGATCGCTTTTAGCTGTTTTTCTGTGTAACTGTCTCTCACTGAGTGCAGATATTCTTTATTTAATAGCCGTTTATACAAAATTTTGGTATATAAATTAGGCTGATTTTGGTATTGCCACCATCCCACACCCATTAGGGTAATATCTGTAATAAATAGAGAGTCCATTAAATTGACCTTCCATTGATTATAGGAGTTCATGTTAGAAGACAATAAATTAGTACCACCGACAAAAATTAAACTGCTTTTTCTCATCAAGCGGTAAGAATCGCTCGATATGACATCATGGGTAGGAAAATTAATAAATAGTCGATCGGGAAACATCTCATATAAAATGCTATTCACTGCATCCATAATGATCTGGTCTCCTAAATTAGAGCTACAGATTGAGGTATCCAAGATTGAGATAGTTTTCATAGCCTATTTTTTATTAAGTAGAGTAAGTTGACAGTGATATTTCGTATCATTTCATTACGATTCGCCAAAATCATTTTAACCAAAGTTTATCGGGAATTTTTTTTAAGTGTTTTATCACCTTATCAATCAAACTCTCATGGCTGATAAATAGTTTTTTAAACATTAATCTATCGTACTCTCGATCGGCCATCAGATTATCATTGATTTCAAGAGGAAACCTTAAATCTAATTGTTTCATTTCTGCTATTTCCTTATTGAGAGTTCCAGTATGAGTAGCTGCTAACCCAAAACCTAAATTAGCCACCAAATTGACACAAGGCACGATCGACAAGCCCCCTTGAGCCAAGCGAGCAAAACTCCATTGAAAATCCCACGTATCTACCTTACCCTGAAAAGTATTTTCCAAATCCCGCGCTCTAATTTTATACTGAGCCTCATCAGCCAGTATAGCTTTAATTTTTGCTTTCACGTCAGGATTGCTCCAAGCCTGCATATTAATATCATAAAATTGCCATGCCCTCTGCCAAGAAGCCCAGCCCCAAATACCTCCATAATAAGAAAAATGATAACTTTGCCTATCGGATTTCCATTCCTCCAAATAATTAGTCCCACTAATCATCATTACCCTGGGTTCATTTCTATATAAATCCAGCATTTCTTCACAAAATTGAAAAAAAGATGGATTGGGCAAGCAATCATCTTCGACAAGAATTGCTTCTTCTACTGTATTAAATACCCAATCTAACCCACTAGCTACCCTGTGCTTACAGCCCATATTAGCCTCAGCATAATTTTTATAAACTTGACAATCCCAGTCCACTTTTTCAATTATGGCCCTTACCTCAGCACATTTTTCAGCTTCCTCTGGCTTATCAGAGCGTGGTCCATCAACCACAAGTAGAAGTTTGGGCGGTTTAACTTCCCGAATCGCTGCAAATACCCTCTCTGTTGTATGAGGGCGATTAAATCCAAAAAAAGCCACAGGTGTTTTCATATATTAAACTCCAACTTATCATCCTTTTTGTTTTCACTACGCCTAGACTGCTTGCTCAACATTTACCAAGTTTGGCTCTCAGTAGTTCTATTCTGCCTTTTAATCCTGCTTTAGCATAGTGGATCATAGCCAGTAAACTAGGGATTATACTTTCACCTTTGGATTTGTAGGGATAGGAGTTAGGTTAAACCCCACCTACAAATCTCATCAGTTGTTCTAGCAAAGGAGCTAACCTAAGCGAGTAATAATACTCATTTAGGTTAAACGAATCGTAGGGTATTTGAAATTTTAGAATACATAGTGGTAAAAGTTGTAGTTAGGGTGATTGGTATAAATCCTGCATAAGTGCTAATCTTTATGATATACTATAAATCATTACTACTTTGGCTAGATTGCAAAAAGTTCAAAAAATGTATTATTTTTTGGTAAAATTTTTAAATTGCCGATGTTAGACAAGTTGGCTGGTATGGGTCAAAAGCTTGGTCCGGGTCTGCGCCAGGTACTCAGCAACATAGCTTGGCTGTTCACTGACCAAATCTTGCAGATGGGTCTAGGTCTGGTTGTAGGCCTTTGGGTGGCTCGCTATCTTGGTCCCACACAATTTGGATTGCTCAACTACGCGATCGCCTTTGTGTCGCTGTTTAGTTCGGTAGCAACTATGGGCTTGGGTACTCTGGTAGTGAGGAATATCGCTCGCGACCCAGAATGCAAAAATGAAACCCTGGGAACTGCTTTCGGACTGCAATTTACTGGTGGCTGCATCACTTTGGTGTTAACTGTCACCGTGATTGCGCTACTCAAGCCCAACGACACTCTGACTCGGTGGCTGGTAGGTATCATCGCAGCAGGAACTATATTTAATGCTTTTGAGGCTATCAATTTTTGGTTTCAGTCCCAAATCCAGTCAAAATATACAGTGTTGGCTAAAAATTCGATATGTTTTTTAGTTGCTGCTGTCAGAATTGGGTTAGTGACAATTAAAGCCCCCCTGCTTGCCTTCGCCTGGGTTCGATTGGCAGAGGTAGCATTGGTAGGAATGGCTTATGTATATTTTTATAAGCTTACTGGCAATAAAATTAAGGATTGGCAATTCAGTTGGGATCGGTGTAAGGAACTGCTATCAGAGAGTTGGCCGATAATTTTATCGGGATTGGCAATTTATCTGTACTCAAAAACCGATCAGATCATGCTCGGTGCGATGAATAAAAATGCTGAACTGGGCTATTATGCTGCCGCTGTTAAAATTTCTGAAATCTGCGATTTCTTGCCGATGATTTTATCAAGCTCTATTTTTCCCAAATTAGCGAATTTGAGAAAGACAAATTATGAAGAATATCTAAATAAATTTCAAATTTACTCGGATATTATGATATTTTTATGGTTGGGAGTGGCCATACCGATATCATTACTTTCTCCATGGATAGTGCATCTGCTTTACGGTGAAAACTATGCGAAGTCAGCAGCGGTACTCTCACTATATGTTTGGGCCCAATTTGGCAGTAACTTTGGAGTAGCACGGAGTACATATTTGAACATAGAAGCTCAGTTGCGCTACGGTCTTTACTTGACTGTAGTCGGCTCTATTTTTAATGTAGCGTTGAACTTTTGGCTGATTCCAAAGTATGGAGCTTTTGGAGCAACAATGGCTACTCTGATAACTTATTTTTACGTGATTATATTAGTCAATTTCCTGATTAAGGAATTGCGCCCCTTCGCAAATTTCATCTGGCGATCCCTTAACTTATACAAGGCAGCTTGTAGAATCAGAGGATTAGTAAAGTGATTCAAATTAAACCTAAAATCGAACAGCGCTCCAATTGCCCCTATTGCGGGACGCAACTCAATACCAAAAATATTTTGTGGCAAGGGATACATATTCTTCTGGACTGTAAGTGCGGGGGATGTGGCAGCGAAATAATCGACGAGTTGAGAGTAGGTCATGGAGTGAACAACTACCTTCAAGTTAATTTAATCAAAAAAGAAATTTTTGCGGCGGTTCCTTACAGAAAAGAATGGTTAGGCAAACCATTACTCAATTCACTCCAAAATCCTCAATCAGATAAACTTGAGATAGTCAAGGAAATTTTTAAACCTTGCAATCGGGCAATTATCTTAAACTGTATCGATCATCTTTACGGTCACTCTCTGCTCAAGTTGCTAAATGCACAAAGGCACTTAGAATGCAACTCTGACTGCGGGTTAGTTGTGATAGTTCCTAAGTTTCTAAGGTGGATGGTTCCTGATGAAGTTGCAGAAGTCTGGACAGTACCTGTTTCTTTAAAAAATGGTCAAACTTACTATCCTAGCTTCGCCGAGTTTGTTGAGGAAGAAACTAAACGCTTTGATGAAATTTATGTCAGTGAAGCCCATTCTCATCCTAGTCAGTTTGACATCACGCGGTTTACTAGAGTCCCCAAACACAAATTTAATGAACCAGAAACAAGAATTACTTTTATTTGGCGGGAAGATCGTTTATTAGTTAACAGTGGGCTGTTCCGAGTTCTGAAAAAGCTAAATCAACGAGAAAGGGCATTGCCATTGCAAAATTTTAAAATTCAGCAGTTATTTGAGAAAATCAGGTTGCAAGTACCAGAAGCAAAATTTGCAGTAGCTGGTTTGGGGACAAAAACTAATTTCCCAGAATGGATTGAAGATTACAGAGTGGATAGTTTTAATGAAAAAGTTGAAAAGGAAATATGCCGTGTTTATTCACACAGCCGCTTAGTAATTGGTCTTCACGGCTCTAATATGTTGCTACCTTCTGCTCATGCTGGTATGACAATTGATTTGATTGATGAGCGTTGGGGGAACTTTGCCCAAGATATTTTATACCAAGAAAGTGACCCGAGAATGGCTAGTTTTCGCTATAGATTTTTGCCCTATCAGACTAGCAATGATACACTGGCATTCATAGCGGCTGTAATGCTTCAGAAGTGGTTTAACTTTAAATCACAGATGACTGCTGATCTGGTTAATTCAGATGTAGAAGACTACTAGGAAAAGTAGAGTCGAAGAAATGTTCAATTACCAAATCCAAACACCCATCGCTTTTATCATCTTCAAACGTCTAGATACAACGGCTAGAGTATTTGAGGCAATTCGTCAGGCAAAACCTCCCAAATTGCTAGTAATTGCTGACGGCCAATGTCCAGATAGGCCTGAAGAAGATCAAAAATGTGCGGCCGCTAGAGCTATTATTGACCAAGTAGATTGGGACTGCGAAGTTTTGAAGAATTACGCATACGTAAATCTCGGTTGTCGCCTGCGGGTGTCTAGCGGTATGAATTGGGTATTTGATCGAGTTGAAGAGGCAATTATTCTTGAGGATGACTTATCCCTCCTCCTACTTTTTTCCGCTTCGCTGAAGAATTGCTGGAGCGTTACCGAGACGCTCAGCGGATTCTGTCAATCTCTGGTCAAAATGTTCAGTTTTGGCGAAAAAAAACTGATTATAGTTACTACTTTTCTCGCTATAATCACTGCTGGATTTGGGCGAGTTGGACGCGAGCTTGGCAGCATTATGATTTAGATATGAAGTTATGACCGGAAATTCGGGATGGTAATTTTTTGATGAATATACTGGGAGACTCCAATGCTGGAAAAGTTGGGAAAAATATTTTTCAGGTTTGTTATGAAAACAAATTACAGAGTTTGGCTGGTCAGTGGACATTTGCTAACTTTATTCAAAATGGTATGAAGATTCTTGCGAATGTTAATTTAGCGTCTAATATCGGACATGGTGTAGGGGGAACTAATACGGAGGATGTCAACAGTCGTTATAGTAATATGCCTGTAGAAGCTATAACATTTCCAATGAAACACCCGCCTTTGGCAATTAGGGATACGCAAGCAGATAATTTTACACAAAAAAAATATTTGATTACGATCCGCAGTTCTTAAAAAAGTGCAAAAAAAAGGAGATAAACTTTTGAAACAATTCCGATAAAGTCACCTATAAATCTAGAGGAGAGGCAGGAGAAATGAAGGTTGTACTTCTCAATAGTTCTGATAGTGAAGGGGGGGCTGCCCGCGCCGCTTATCGGCTGCACCAAGGTTTCCAGGGGATTGGTGTGTCTTCGCAAATGCTGGTAAAAAATAAGAGTAGTGGGGATCGCAATGTAATTTCGTCACCAAATAGTATTGGGGCTAAGTTTGACAAGATGATATCAACTTTATCTAATGCACCATTGCGGCTCTACCCTCAGAGAAACCCCGTTATATTTTCTACAGAATTGCTGCCAGATTCTCTATCGGATAGACTAGGGGTACTCGCTCCTGATATTATTAATTTACACTGGGTTTGTGGGGGTTATTTACAAGTAGAAAGTATTCCCAAGTTTAAGCAACCCTTAGTTTGGACGCTGCATGATATGTGGCCTTTTACAGGTGGCTGTCACTACAGTGAAGATTGCAATCGCTACACTCAATCTTGTGGTAGCTGTCCCCAACTTCAGAGTAAGAAAGATTCGGATCTGTCGCGGTGGGTGTGGCAGCGGAAAGCTAAAGCTTGGGATAAGCTTAACCTAACTTTGGTTAGTCCTAGTATTTGGTTAGCGAAATGCGCTCATTCTAGTTCTTTATTCAAAGATTTTCGAGTTGAAATAATTCCTAATGGCATCGATACTCACAAGTACAAACCCATAAATCGTCAGTGGGCGCGAGAAATCCTGAATTTGCCTCAAGATAAGCAAATTGTACTCTTTGGAGGTGCAGGTGGAATGGGCGATCGCTGGAAAGGATTTAACTTGCTCGTACCCGCTTTACAAAGCCTTAGTAAATCAGGCTGGAAAGATCGGATAGAGTTGCTGGTTTTTGGCTCTTCTGAACCAGAAAATCCCATTGAACTTGGTTTTAAAACTCACTATTTGGGGAGACTCGCCGATGATATTGCCCTAGCCACTGTTTATGCAGCAGCAGATATTTTTGTCGCCCCTTCCGTGATAGATAACTTGCCAAATACAGTCATGGAAGCTCTTGCTTGCGGCATCCCCTGCGTCGCATTTAATATTGGGGGACTGCCCGATATGATCGAACACTGCTCAAATGGCTATTTAGCTAAACCTTATGAAACAGAAGACTTAGCGCGAGGAATTGCTTGGGTTTTAGAAGATCCCAATCGACATCAAAAACTCTGTATTCGCGCCCGCCAGAAAGTGGAACAAGAATTCACCTTGGAGATACAAGCAAATCGCTATTTGTCTGTTTTTAACGAGGTTCTGTCAACTCCCAAGTAAAGATAAAAATCTAATTTTATTGGGTAAATTTTACCTTGCATATCGTTAAAAGCCGCACAATTGGGAATAATGAACCGTACTAAAATCGCCGCCATTTTAACTTGCTTTAACCGCAAAAAGAAAACATTAGCTTGCTTAGAGTCTCTTTTTAAGCAGGCACTTCCAGCCGATGTTGATATTGTAGCCTATCTAGTCGATGATGCCAGTACCGACGGCACCAGCGAGGCAGTTCGTCAAATCTATCCTCAAGTCAATATTTTTTCCGGCGACGGAAACCTATTTTGGAACGGGGGAATGCGTAGGGCTTTCAGCGAAGCCATGAAAGATGATCCAGACTATTACCTATGGTTAAATGATGACACTCTTATTTATCCAGAAACCGTAAGTATCTTGCTAGAAACCACTCAAAAAATATCAGAAAAAGGAGAAACGAAAGCAATCGTTGGTGGTTCTACCTGCGATCCAGAAACGGGTAAAACAACATACGGCGGTGTTGTGCGAAATAACCCTTTGCACCCCTTCCGATATGGTGTCCTAGAACCAACAAAAGAGCCTCAGCTCTGCGATACTATGCACGGCAACTGCGTATTAATTCCCCGCAATGTTGTGCAAATGGTCGGCAACCTCGATCCGGCTTTTGTCCATTATATTGGCGATTGGGATTATGGTTTACGAGCCAGACAGAAAGGATGTACAGTTTGGATTGCTCCTGGCTATTTAGGTACTTGTTCCCTCAACCCCCAGGTTACTAAAACCGCTGCTGATAATTTAAGCGAAGGATTGGATAAAATGAGCCAACCGAAAGGTTTATCTTTCAAAGATACTACCCTGCAACCGGCTCAAGAGTGGAAAGTATTTACTCAGCGACATGGTGGGTGGTTGTGGCCAATTTATTGGCTGCTACCTTATCGTAGGTTAGTTTTGCTTTCAGTGTTGAGTAAACTGGGATTGGCTAAAAACAAAACTCAAGGTGAATAGGATGGTTGATAGAAATGAAATCCGCATTGCTTGGCTTGTCCCGGAAGTGGAACTGGGAGCTTACTGGCAGCCTGTTTTGATGGAATTTACGAAAATTTTTAAGCATACTGTATTTTATACGGGTCGTGTTTGGCCGGGGTTCGATCCGAGCCTGCCGGGCGCATCGGCAATTCAGTTGGTAGGGGAGACTAAATTTGTCGAGACGGAAAAGATAGAAACAGGATACGATCGCGGATTCATTGTAGTATCGCCTCGTATTATCGGCTATTTGCTAAATTTTAGACCTCATGTGGTCTTTCCCCAAGCTTTCTCTTTGTGGACTGTAATTGTTGCGTTTTTAAAACCGCTACTAAGGTGGAAAATTGCCATTATTTACGATGGTAGTTCCCCAAATACAGACTTTCGAGATTCCAGTTTTAGGACATTTGTGCGCCGCATCCTTGTCCGGTTTGCCGATGCTTTTGTTGCCAATAGCAATGCGGGTAAAAAATATCTGATGGAAGTTCTCAAGGTACCGGAGGATAAAATTTTTACCAGAACCTATCTCGTACCTGATGCGCGAGCTTTGCTGAAACGATTGGATCAAACTCAGCCACCGAACGTGCAGTTAAAACGCCCGATTTTTCTGTATGTAGGGCGGATCACGGCGAGAAAGGGAATTAAAACGCTTTTAGAAGCTTGCGCTATTCTTAAAAATCAAGGTTATGTTGATTATTCGCTGTTGATTGTTGGCAAGGGAGATCAGCGGGAAGAACTAGAAGCTTTTATTAAAGAGCGCGGTTTTGAAGAGCAAGTAACGTGGGCTGGATGGGTGGAATACGGAAATTTGGGTGCTTATTTTCAGCAAGCTGATATTTTTGTGTTTCCTACTTTTGAGGATGTCTGGGGTATGGTTGTACCGGAAGCGATGGTGTTCGGAAAACCAGTGTTGTGTTCACATGGTGCAGCTTCCTATGAGTTAATTATGTCAGGTGATAACGGTTATATTTTTGATCCTAGCAGTGCTCAAGAGTTAGCGGATAAAATGCAAACTTTTCTAGATGATCCTGATTTGATTGAGTCGATGGGAGAGCGTTCACAACAGATAATTTCTCAAAAAACGCCAGAAACAGCAGCTAAAGCTTACGTCGAAGTTACATCTTTTTTGATGGACAATAGGTGAAAGAAGTTCGGCAACGGATTTTTTAAATGATTTAACGGAGGGATGGAAGAGGGAAGAGGGAAAAATTACCAATTACCAATTAGCAATTACCACTTAGCCATGAAAGTTTTATTATCTGCGTTTGCTTGCGAACCGAATCTCGGCTCCGAAGAGGGGGTAGGATGGAATACTGTTATCCAATCTGCTAAACATCACGAAAGTTGGGTATTTACTCGAACGTTTTGTCGATCGTACATTGAAGCAGAACTAGAGCGCAACCCAGTGCCCAACCTGCACTTTGTTTATTTCGATCCTTTTGGGTGGAGCGAAGATTGGAAGGGGAAACAAGGATTGCTCCAACTTCACTACTATCTGTGGCAAATCTGGGCTTATTTTATCGCTCGGAAGCTCGATCGCGAAATTGGTTTTGACATCGTACATCACGTAACTTATGTCAAACATTGGTCTCCCAGTTTCTTGGCGCTGTTGCCACATCCTTTTATTTGGGGGCCTGTGGGGGGTGCAGAAGCAGCACCAAAGGCTTTTTGGCAAGATTTTAGCCGCCGGGGCAAAATTTACGAAACGCTGCGGGCATTGGCTCAAAGCGTAGGAGAACGCGATCCGTTTGTGGGGCTGACGGCGCGTCGCAGTGCTGTGGCGCTGGCAACTACGGAAGAAACCGCTGCCAGACTGCGATTTCTCAAAGCAAAAAACGTGAAGATTTTCTCGCAAGTTGGTTTATCGCAGCAGGAAATTCAAGAACTAGAGAAATTTCCTACCCCGCCGGAGCAACCAATTAGATTCATCAGTGTCGGTCGTCTCTTACACTGGAAAGGGGTGCACTTAGGACTCCGTGCATTTGCGGAGGCGAATCTGGAACAATCGGAATACTGGATTGTCGGAGACGGCCCGGAAAGGCAGCGCTTGGAAACTTTGGTAAGAGAATTGGGACTGGCAAATAAAGTATTTTTTTGGGGAACTTTATCTCGCACTGCAACTCTTTCTAAAATGGGGGAGTCTCACGTTCTCCTCCATCCGAGTTTGCATGACTCTGGAGGTTTTGTGTGTACGGAAATGATGGGTGTTGGCCGTCCGACGATTTGTTTGGATTTGGGCGGACCTGCTACTCAAGTGACGGAGCAAACGGGAATTAAAGTGGCTGCTACCGATCCCGATCGCACTGTGCAGGGTCTAGCAGAAGCTATAGTGTGTTTAGCCAAAGATCGTGAATTGCGATCGCGCTTGGGTCGATCGGGTCAAACGCGCGTCAGGGAAATCTATGATTGGGATGTTAAAGGTCTATTCTTCGCCCAATTGTGCGAAGATGTATTCGATGGAAAATCAGGATAACTTCTGATTTGTTCGATCGGGCAAAACAAAGAAAACTATATTTTTTCAGGCGGTGAAACGTGGGCGTTGCAATCATTACTGGCTCGGCGGGTTTAATTGGATCTGAGGCGTGTAAGTTCTTTGCCAAACAAGGCTTAGATATAGTTGGAATCGACAATAATATGCGCCAGTTCTTTTTTGGTGCTGATGGTTCTACAAACTGGAACCGCCAACTTCTCGAAAAGTCTTTGGGTACCAAGTATTATCACTTAGATGTGGACATTCGCGACTATGAAGCGATTACCAATATCTTTCAGCGGTACGGCGAGTCAATCGAATTAGTAATTCACACAGCAGCCCAGCCCAGCCATGATTGGGCTTCCCGTGCTCCGAAAATAGACTTTACCGTCAATGCCAACGGCACTCTCAATCTTCTAGAAGTAACTCGTCTGTACTGTCCCAAAGCTGTTTTTATTTTCACTTCTACAAACAAAGTATACGGCGATACGCCTAACAGTTTGCCTTTAATTGAATTAGAACACAGGTGGGAAATTGAACCCGGGCATACTTACGAAGGCGGCATTCGGGAAGATATGTCAATAGATCAGTGCTTGCACAGTTTGTTTGGTGCTTCTAAGGTAGCTGCTGACGTTTTAGTTCAAGAATACGGTCGATATTTTAATATGAACACCGCTTGTTTTCGCGGCGGCTGTTTGACGGGTCCAAATCACTCAGGAGCTCAATTGCACGGTTTCCTCGCATACTTGATGAAGTGTGCTGTCACGGGAACTCCTTACACTGTGTTTGGCTACAAAGGCAAGCAAGTCCGCGATAACATTCACAGCGCGGATTTAATTTCGGCATTTTATGAATTTTATAAAGCTCCCAGAAGTGCCCAAGTTTATAATACAGGAGGAGGCAGGTACAGCAATTGTTCGATGTTAGAAGCTATCCAAATGTGCGAGGCAATTGCGGAACGCAAGTTTAATTGGACTTATGCTGAAGGGAATCGAATTGGCGATCACATTTGGTGGATTAGCGATAATTCAAAATTTTCCAGTCACTATCCCAACTGGAAAATGAGATATGACGTTAAACAAATCTTACAGGAGATTTATGAATGTAACCGCGAGCGTTGGCTGAAAGAGGATTCCAATGATTGAGCGGGGCAAACAGAATGTGCTGGGAATTTAGGTAAACGATTGAAGAATACAAAGTTAAACAAATCTTAGGGGAGATTTATGGCTGTAACCGCGAGCGTTGGCTTAAAGAGGTGTTCCATGATTGATAAAGGGAAAAAGAATGTACTCGGCATATTAGTAAATGCCGTTAATTATGAAGCGGCTGTTAGCAAAATTATTGCGGCAGCCAGCGCCGGAAAACCAATGTCAGTTTCTGCTCTCGCGGTTCACGGGGTAATGACTGGGGTTCTCGACAGCACTCATCGTTATCGGATTAATCACATTGACTTAGTATTGCCAGACGGACAGCCGGTCAGGTGGGCGTTAAATTGGTTATACCATACGGAATTGCCCGATAGAGTTTGCGGGCCGAATGCGATGTTACAAATCTGCGAACGTGCGGCAGAAGAAGGATTACCTATCTATTTGTACGGCTCTCAAGCTTCTGTACTCGAGGCTTTATGTTCCAATCTCTGCCAGCGTTTTCCCAAGTTAATTATTGCTGGAACTCAGCCTTCTAAATTTAGGCAAGTTTCGCCCCAAGAGAAGCAAGAAATTGCACAGCAAATTCGCAACAGCGGTGCAGCAATTACTTTTGTCGGTTTGGGGTGTCCGCGACAAGAAGTCTGGGCTTACGAATACCGGGATGACTTATCAATGCCGCTGATTGCTGTAGGTGCTGCTTACGATTTTCATGCTGGTAATTTGGCTAAATCTCCTGAGTTTTTATCTAAGATAGGTTTGGAATGGCTGTTTCGGATGATCAAAGAACCTCGGCGCCTTTGGCAGCGGTATGTTTTTTTGAATCCGCTTTATATCTGGTTGTTTTTGCTACAAGCTTTGAAAATCAAAAAGTTCGACCCCACAGACGCGACGCCGCCTGTAGAAGAAGTATTATATGGTTGAAATTTAAAAGTTTCTTGTGCATTATGGGTGCTCACAAGAAAAAAGCAAACACATCGTAACTAATCGTTTTGAGGTGCAACTGCGATCGCATATTCAAGAAAACTTATATCAAATCCGGTGGCATAGGAATTATAGTGGGATATCTTAAACTCGCTACCCAAATCGCGAGCTTAAGATATCCCACTGACACGATCCAAATATATTATGCCGATGCAACCGCAAACAATATTACGCCAGAAAGCAATTTTTGCATTATCTATGCAGTAAGCTGCGGACTGCACACCTTACAAACAAAGTTGATGGGTCAGTCTCGATCGAGTCAGGTGGATTGCTGGGTCAATAGTCGCATTTGGTGTGACTGTACTCCTGGCATGGGCGACGATCTCAGGAGATAGCCAAAGTATGGCGAGTGTGCAACCAAACTTGATAATCAAACCAAAAATTTATTGCCCTTACCTCGATCGAGCTATGGTTTTTGGGCCACAATCCGGATAGAATCGTACTTGTTTTCATCAGCAGCAAAAATTGTTTTCAGCAGTAGCTTCCAAGCTTGGACTTTACTGTTTTCTTTGGACTTTACTATCTGATGAGGTGCCATTGAATCGAACAGACGGAAAATTTTTCTTTCATCATCGATCCAAGTGTTATCGAATTGGCGATAGTAGCCATTAAATTGGGTAGAAATTATCTCAAATCCTACTTGTTGACAGATAGCGTGAAAGCTCTGCGGTGTGAAGAAATACAAATGCCTTGGTACATCTAGATGCATCCATGTAATCCCTGATGATTTCAGCCCAATACAAGAGTTATTTGGTACTTCCATTACCAATTTGCCACCATCCACGAGTAACTGCATGGCATTGCGGAGTGCAAGTAAAGGATCTCTGGTATGTTCGAGTACATGGTTCATCACAATTATGTCGTACTGTCTAGACCGGACTTCCGGGGGCAAAGATTCTGCAGTACCATAAAATACATTAAGGCCTCGCTGCTGCTGGGCCAAAACCAAAGCTTGTCGATCGGGTTCTACGCCCCACACTTTGTGACCATCTGCTTGCAGTTCTTGCAGCAGATGTCCGTTGGCGCAACCAATTTCTAAGATCGAGGAGGAAGCAGTCCCGAACTGTTGCTTCCACCATTTACTTGTGACATCTACTCCGCGATCGAAACGCCAAGCTAGATGGGTACGCAATTTATCGCAGAAAGAAATAGAAGAGGCAGATACAAAGCCTGTAAAGTCTATATGATGAGTATAATACTCATCGATGTCGTAGAAGCTGGCGATTTTGTTGAGTTCGGGTAGAGGATGAATGCATCCAAGTTGTGACTTTTCGCACCAGTACAATTGAAATGACTCTTTATTTCTAGGTCTGCGCCAATCACCGGGTATAAATAGCCACGGTTTCATACTCTGTCCCGATATCGGACAGGTGAGGGTAGGGCTTAAGCACTGTTGATTTTGCTGCATTTTAGTTTGCCTTACTTAGGTAATGGACTTACTAATAACCAATTATGTTATATCGATCCGGGAGATTATGTGTGAGTGATAATTGGGGGATGCTAAACACAGCAGATGAATACCTAAAACTTATGAATTTTTAGGAATAAAATTGCTAAGGTGGGGTTTTCAGGTAACATCCAATTTAAGCTAACGCATTTAACTTAACTCTATCAGTTTTTATAAAAAAATACACCTTCTACTAGCTGGGTGTGACTAAGTTTGTATGTTGTCAATAATTAAGCACTAATTCAAGGATATATTAAGTTATCAACATGGTAGGTCTCTAGGCGATGATACTAATAAAAGCAGTTGTGCATATATGTAAATAATGAAGCCGTTGATTTAACAAGATTTCAACTCAAACCACTGTTACTTTTGC
The DNA here is from genome assembly GCF_036701435.1 of Microcoleus sp. Pol12A5. Lineage (NCBI taxonomy): Bacteria > Bacillati > Cyanobacteriota > Cyanophyceae > Oscillatoriales > Microcoleaceae > Microcoleus > Microcoleus sp. Pol12A5. Next base: position 57,499 of record NZ_JAUBQU010000012.1, on the reverse strand, counting down.
CAGTTCCCGTGGAAAGGAAAATGAGTTGGTTGCTCAATGGTTTAGGGTTGCTATGGGATCTGGTAGTTGGTCAGAAAATGTAGCCCGTTGAGATTTGAAAACCTATGGAAGAAGTGCGATCGCCCAGTCGAGTTTGATGCTATTAAGTTTGAAAAAAACATCTAATTCTAATGGCGATCGCTCACCTCAAGCATTGCGTTTACGATACCTCCAATTTCCGTGACTACCTTAATGAAGCCTGTCTCAATCATAGGCAGAAGATTCTTAAGGCAGTTGACTGTACGCCAAAACCATATCTGGAGCATCACTTACTTGACTTTCGGTGACTTGATTAGGCAGCGTTGAATAGGCAATAGCCTGCATATGTTTTATGCGCGCTTGAAAAGTCTTCTCAAATGTGTGCTGTTGAGCAAACTTCAGGGACTTTAATGACATTGATGTAATTTCTTCCCGGTTGTGGCTAAGTTCTGCAATTTTCTTCGCCATCTGTTTAGGCTGATTCATTGGCACAACCCATCCTGCCTCCGACATTTCTGCAATTCCCTGGAATGCTTCGTTAGCATACCCAACAATCGGCACGCCAGCAGCCATAGTTTCTATGTAAGTACAAGAAGGATCGCCCTGCCGGTGACAGCAAACAAACAAATCAATATTGTTCTTAACAAAGGGGAAAAAATCTGTTTTAAAGTCAGGCACTCCGAGCATTTTCACGCAATCATTAAGTTGATTTGCATCTATTTGCTGGTGCATCATCTCTTCTAAGTCACCAATACCACTGATGAACATTTCAAATTTCACATTCAGTTGTTTGAGCTCTCTAGCGACCTCAAGTAAATGATCGGCCCCTTTCATCTTAATTAGGCGACCTGAGAATACTAGCCGGAGAGGCATATCTTGAGAGCGGTTTTCAGTGCGTCGTTCAATGTCAGCTTCTGTTGCTAACATATCCTCTCTAATCCGCGTGTCCAAGAACAACTGTGGGTTGCGATTGAGATGCTTGTATTCTTGGTATGTAGGGGTGCCGTTGCACTGCAATCCCTCTGCCATTGCGATCGCCTTGCGCTGCTTATATTCCTGGCTGTAAGTCCAGATCATTCTCCGCAAGCGGATCAGGGGATTTTTCGTACTCACATTCACGATCTGTTTGCGAGTTTTCAGACTGTATTCGGAAACGTAAATACACGGTACTCCCGCTATTTTACACACTTGACTGATATGGTTCTGTCTGTATTCCGGGGCTGCCAATACCAGCGCACTCTGATGCTGATGTAGTAAAGCTGGGGTGATTTGATCAAAAGAAATTATTTCCAGTTTGAATGGCAATTCATTAAGTTTGAATATTTTTGCATCCATCTGGTCGTTGTCTTCTTTCGTTTCTTCCATTATCACAGTAATTGAACCAGACCAATACGTGGCTAACTCACCAACTGCTTCTATCAATTTGCGGGTCAGTAAAACTTCGCTGTTTGGCAAAAACTTTGCTTTTAGTGGCTGTACGATTGTCAGATTGTTGTTAGTAAGCATAAGTGAGGTAGGTCCTGATTTTAAGTTTTTACTGATGCGGTAGTGAATCTTTGCTGTACTTGGCAAGGGTTGTTGATCGATCTATATAACAGACATCTACCTAATTTAAATTTCGCCGCCTGATACAAGCAACATTTCAGACTCTGTTTGGGAGATATCTAATACTTAAGATGGAGGCAGCAACTGGATTAGACCTTTATTATTTCAGGTAAGGTCTGTTTGATATGTCGCCATCATCTGCGATCTACGTATAACTGTCAATAACCTTTTACGAGCTTTACTCAATCTTTATAATTGAGCGGTCAATTATAAAGAAAAGCGCAATTATAGGGTAAATTTGGTTAAAACAAGGGCTGTTACAAGTGTTTATACTTAAATGAAATTATCTAACTGCTTCTAGCTAGCAAGAATGAGCGCGAGTTTCGAGTACGGCGAGGCAAATGCTTTAAGTAAGTCGGCGCGAAAAAACGCCCCTAGGTAAATGAAGGCCAAGTCTCCAAATGCTCTCTACTGGCTGACTTAAGCCTGTTTACATAGTGTTACATTATGCGGTTTAGTCCCGCCTACCTACTTACTGGCTGACTTAAACCTGTTTACATAGTGTTACATTATGCGGTTTAATCCCGCTTACCTACTTAAACCATAAACTTATAATAAATTTATTAAAACTTTACATAAATAGATATGTTGTAAAATAATAATATTTCTTTACAATTAGCAATGGAAACCAGAAGGAATAAAAAAAAGAAATTTTACCCTTCTGTCTTCGCTAATGCGAAGCCTTGATGCTGAACTTTTCTTTAATAAACCGGATATAAAGGTGTTTGAAAGCCGACTTCACCACGCGGGGCATACCGAAGTCGATCGCCATCATGGTTTCGGGCAACTTCCAATCCAAAACCTTGAGAGTTTCCGGCTGCAAAAGCGGAAAATCAAGATCCTCTAAATTCGAGCAAAGTCCCAATCTCATCGCCGCAGCTACAGTGGGAACCGCCGCCGGATCGGCATTAATAATATCAACTAAAGTTCTGTCCAAAGCAAACACATCATCAGAGGCCGCCAAAATTCCCAAAAACTTAGGTTCGCCGCCGCTTGGCCCGTTACCTTCGTGACCGATAATGCCATCCAAAATTGTCAAATTTGGGTTAATTGTCCGGGCAGTTTCTACCAGCATTTCACCGAATCTGGCACTATCTTTACCAGCTTCCATGTGCCACCAAGCCTTCATTTTGCCGGGGACGCAGCCGAACAAATTTTTCACCCCCATTGTCACGGTTAATTGAACGTGAGATTTTAGCTTTGGCAAATTAATAACTACATCCGCTTCCATAGCTTCTTTGCAAATTCGCAGATGGTTGAAATCTTGGCTGACAGTTTCGTAGCGTTTTCCTTGAAACTCAACTACTGGCAAATTCAGTTCTTCCAACAGCGGCAAATAACCGTTGGCTTTGGCTACACCCATTGCGCTGCCAAAAGCTGGACTATCACCTAAAAACGGTTTTCCTCCCGCTTCAATCACCATTTTAGCGACGCAGTAAACCAATTCCGGGCGGGTGACACATTCTTTTGTAGGGCGAGAACCGGTGAGGAGATTTGGTTTGAGTAAAACCCGATCGCCCGATTTGACAAAAGCCGAAATTCCGCCCAAGGGTGCCAGCAAACTTTCTAAAGAGGTTTGCAAGATTTGGCGATCGTATGAATTGGCACGAATTAAACTAACAGCAGACATAATTATGAATTAATTGGTAATTGGTTATCTATCGGGAATAATCTCAATGTAATGCAGACACGGAACACCCTAAGCAGGGTGATCTGCGCGTGCGTTACCAAGAATAATCTCAATACAAATGAACCCTAAGTATTCATCGGCAATCTACCAACAGCAGCCCGCTGCATGGTACTAACTCGCAGCGCGTTAGAGAATATTCCTTGGCCTTGCAGGTCGGGAATCGCGGGTTTTACTTCTACTTTTACCACCCTGGCTGTGCAGATAAAAACCGTTTGATCGGCTAAATGGAAAGTTAACCAAGGTTGACTCAACAAAGTCAGCACTTCCTCTTGGAATTCTTGTGCAGGCATCGGAATAGTAAACGTTTCTGCGTGACCTTCCACATAATGAAATGTCACTTGAGTTGTGTTCTCTTTATCTTGAGTTAATTTTGCAAAAGAACCTGCGCGCATAAATTTTGCCCCCAAACTTTAGACTATAAAAAAAATCAGAATTAAATCTAAAAAAATTGAATTCTGAATTGTTTAACTTTAACCTGTGACAGGGCTTAGGCAGAAATTAGAAGGCAGAAGGCACAATAAAATCGAGTTCAGCCTTCTAGTTTCTAGCTGATACCTGTGAGATCCTAAACGTTAGCAGAAGATGTTGGCATCGCACTCATTTTCTCTAAATCTAGAACTTTTGCCAAGTCTTCTGCACTCATTAAACCCCGTTCTAGCACAATTTGCCGCAAAGATTTGCCTGTTTCTAGAGATTCTTTGGCGACGGCGGCGGCGTTGAGATAGCCGATGTGAGTGTTGAGGGCGGTAACGAGGGCGAGACTACCTTCAGCATAAGCGAGACATCGATCGCCCTTAGCTTCAATTTTGGCGAGGCATTGTGCAGTCAAAGCGCTGATGGTATTGCCCAAAATTTCGATGCTGTGAATGAGATTGTAGGCAATCAAGGGCATCATCACGTTCAATTCTAATTGTCCCGCTTGGGCGGCCAGGGCGATCGCGCTATCGTAACCCATAACTTGAAAACACACCATCGATGTCATTTCTGCCATCACAGGATTGTATTTTCCCGGCATAATTGACGAACCCGGTTGCACGGGAGGCAGTTGAATTTCTTTCAAACCCGTTTTCGGCCCGGAGTCCATTAAACGCAAGTCATGGGAGATTTTAACGCAATCCTGAGCGAGATTTCGCAGTGCACCGGACACATTTACAAACGGCGCCATACTCTGCATAGCCGCCATTAAATGCCTTGCTGGTTTCAGGGGTTGGTCGATTAATTCTGAGAGAATTTCAGCAACTTTTTGACAGTATTCAGGATGAGTATTTAAGCCTGTTCCTGCCGCACTTCCCCCCAATCCCAGGGATGTCAAATCATCGGATGCCCTGTCAATTCTCAATGTATGTTCTCTGAGAATTTGGGCCCAAGCGCCGAAGGTATCGCCGAGTCGAACCGGTACGGCATCTTGCATATGAGTGCGGCCGGATTTAACAATATCTTTGAATTCTTCGGCTTTGTTTTCTAGGGCAACTACGGCCTCCGACAAAGCCGGAAACAGAGTCTTTTCTAACGCCAACAATCCGCCGATCCGAATCGCAGTCGGAATCACATCATTGGTCGATTGACCGTAGTTTACATGATCGTTAGGACTGACGCGCTTGTAGTTGCCTTTTTCCTCGCCCATAATTTCTAAAGCGCGATTTGAAAGAACTTCATTAACATTCATGTGGTGAGAAGTTCCAGCCCCAGCTTGGTAGACATCAACTACAAATTGGTCGCGCAATTTGCCCGCTAGGATTTCATCTGCTGCTTGCACAATTGCTTGACTGATGTCTTGGGGAATGCAGCCGAGTTCGCCATTAGCGATCGCTGTTGCTTTTTTAATTAAAACACAAGCATCAACGTATGTTGATAAAGGCTTAATGCCGCTGATAGGAAAATTTTCCACTGCGCGCAGGGTTTGGATGCCGTAGTAGACATTAGATGGGATTTGTTTGTCTCCCATCGAGTCGCTTTCAGTGCGATAGGTTGCGGTTGGGTTTTGAGTCATATCGTCTGGTTTGTGATAATTAGGAATTGTGCAAATAGAACTTACGCACAGTTGGTCAGGAACCGGGTTTCTTGTCGGTAAATATGTTTGAAAGCGTAGTCTTTTGTCAAGAAACCAGGTTTCTGAAGGTTTTTGTGTGTCGTGGAATGGCATTTTTTTTAGTAACACGGCTGACGGGCGATCTTACTTTTCTGGGCCCGCAGGCAACTTTACAGTAATGCGTAAGTCCCGATCGTACAAAATTATCTCACATCTTAGGCTTCAATCTAAAATTTTAAATTTCCAATCGATTGACAGTTTGCCAAATCTAAAATTAGTCGAGCGACAAGGGACATCGCACGCAGACAAGGCGAGTCAGCTATAATCATACAAGTAAATCCATTTCACAAGAGTGTTAGACTCTCATGAACAAACAAGCAAAAACTTTCAAACACCCGATAAATATTTTGATAATCGGCTTAAGCACCTTGGCAATTATTCCTGCTTCAGTCAAAGCTGTATCCCGCAATATTCCCGCCACCAACAGCCCGGAAAAACCGGCGATTTTAATGAGTCAGCGCCAGCAGGAGATTCAGTTTAAGCGCGGTGCTAGTTCAGCGGAAGTAAAAGGAGGAGTAGCGCGCGGCGAAGTCATGATTTATCTGATTAACGCCAAAGAAGGTCAAACCATGAATGTTGAGATCCAATCAGTTGAGGGAAATGCTGTTTTTAAGGTTGTCGATCCCAATACAAACGCCGTAGTTGAAGGGGAAAAAAGTTGGTCTGGAGAATTGCCCCAGACGGGAAAATATCAGATAGTTGTTGGTACAGAACGAGGAGGCGCTAGTTACACTCTATCAGTTTCGATCGACTAATTGTATGGTGCGTCGCCACGAGATATTGAAGATCCTTTGAGATTGTTGGTAGCGACGCACTCTACGTTCTAGAGTAGTTGTGTAATTACGATTTTTTTCTATCGCCTACTTCTGTACTTGATTAGATAAAAATCGAGTGTGTTTAACAATAAATATTAAACCATAATCGGGAAACTTGTAACAAAAATTCAAGTTACAAAATTCGGAAAGTTGTTATATTTGGTAGCACAAACAATTTTGCAGCAGGCGAATTGCCAAAAATTATGCCGCGTTACCAAACCCTAGATGATGTTCCTACCCTCCAAGAGGCACTCGAAGGAATAGTTGTTGAAGATTTAAAAAAGCTGTATGCACTGTTGTCGGGCGATCGTAAATTAACCCGCAAAGCTGACCTGGTTGCTGGGATTAAACAGCAAATGCAGGGAGAAAAACTCAAGCAAGTTTGGGCGCAATTAGACGATTTGCAAAAAGCGGCAGTAGCGGAAGTTATACATGGGTCAGGTGATGGCTATGATGCCGATGTATTTATGGCGAAATACGGACAACAACCAAACTGGGGAACAAGCGATCGCTATGGATACAACCGAGAACCATCCCTACTATGCTTGTTCTTCTACGGCACTGCGATACCCTACGATCTGGAAGAAAAATTGCTGAAGTTTGTGCCAAAACCTCAAGGAAATTCCTTAAATGTAGTTGGCGATGTACTGCCAGATAATTTTATAGTTCGTGTAGAAAAACATAACTTTCGTACATCTAAAAGAGAGGTATCCGAGTACGAACTTCCTTTGACTATTTGTGAAATGGAACGGGCAGCCCCAAAGGATTTGGAAGCTGTTTTGCGTCTGATTCAGTCGGGCAAAGTTGCCGTTAGTGAAAAAACCGCATTACCTGGTGCCGCAACTCTAAAAGCGATCGCCGCCGTATTGCAAGGGGGTGATTTTTATAACGACGAACAGCGCCAAGCTACCGTGGAAAAGGGCGATATATTCTACGAGGTTGGTAACATCAAATCCTTTGCTTGGGCCCCGATCGCCCAAGGGAGCAAATTCGCCGAACTATCGGGCAAAAAGCTAGTTTTGACCAAAGCGGGACAGAAAGCTTTGCAAGAATCACCTGCCAAAGGATTACAGACAGCATGGAAGCGCTGGTTAAAAACAAACACTTTTGATGAATTTCGCCGCATTGATGCGATTAAAGGACAAACGGGCAAGGGCGCGCGCGGCATGACAGCGGTGGCGGGGCGGAGAGAGGCGATCACCTCAAGCCTAGCAGAATGTCCTGTCGGTAAATGGATTCTGTTTAGCGAATTTAGCAGGTATATGTTGGCAACTGGGAATCGGTTTGAAGTAACGCGCGATCCCGACAATCTCTCTATTTCTGAATTTGGGTACGGTAACTTAGGATATTCCGGCAGTCACGATTGGCATATTCTGCAAGAAAGATATATGTGCTGCCTGTTGTTTGAGTATGTTGCTACCCTGGGAATAATTGATGTTGCCTATGCCGATCCGTCACTCGTACCCAGCGATGTTGACGATTTTTGGGGTACGGACGATTTGAGATTTCTCAGCCGCTACGACGGCTTAATATCTTTTCGCCTGACAGCTTTGGGGGCTTACTGTTTGGGATTGACTCAGAATTACACCCCGCCAGCAATTGAGTTCCGTCCAACACTCCGCGTACTGCCCAATTTAGATATTGTTGTAGCAGGAGAAGGCATTGCGACATCAGATGCGATCGTCCTCGATCTCTATGCTAAAAAAGTTTCAGATGTCGTCTGGCAACTCGATCGACAAAAGCTATTTACCGCCCTTGAAGCCGGATACCAGCTAGCAGAATTTAAAGAAGTTTTAGAGACCAGAAGTATCGAACCGCTACCCGAAACCGTACAGCAATTTCTGACGGATGTTACAGAACGATCGAATAGTTTGCAAGATGCAGGAACTGTCAAGTTAATCGAATGTAAAAACGCCCATTTAGCTGTGTTGATTGCCAATGATTCCCGTACTAAAAAATTCTGTCAGCTAGCGGGCGATCGCACTTTGGCGGTTCCATTGTCCCAGGAAACAAAATTTCGCAACGCCCTGCGGCAAATCGGCTACGTCTTACCCCAGCGGGATAAATAGTACACCTGATACTATTAGTGTCAAAAATCACCCGACAACCTTTTTATCTTTCGTTTCTAGCTGAGTCCCGATCCCCCTAAATCCCCCTTAAAAAGGGGGACTTTGAGTATTTGTAGGGTGCGTCCCTGGCGATAAATCCTAAAAAAAAGATCGACAATCTCAATCGCGACGCACCTTATAACATGGACTGGAGCAAATAAACCAAACTTTTCTGTTCTAACAAACTTATTCCGTCTTCCTTCTTCCTTCTTCCCTCTTCCGTCTTCCTTCTTCCCTCTTCCTTCTTCTTATGAATTATGTTCCCGAAAATGCTTTAATCGTGCAAAGCGATCGATCTATCTTACTAGAAGTTCACGCCCCCACAGCACAACAGGCGCGAGAAGCGATCGCCCCCTTTGCCGAATTAATCAAAAGTCCCGAACACATCCACACCTATCGCATCACGCCCCTCAGCGTGTGGAATGCGCGGGCGGCGGGAATGCCAGTGGAAGAGGCGATCGCAGCTTTGCGAAAGTATGCCAAGTATCCCATTCCTGAGTCCGTAGCGCAGGAAATTGAACTGTTGGGGGCGCGGTATGGATTAACTGTAATTGAAAGAATCGATGCGGCTAGCCCCGATTTACAACTGCGAATTGCCGATTTGCCCCTAGCGGAATTGCTGGTACGGGACGATCGCGTCAAACCAATGTTGGGCAAGCGCATCTCCGATCTTTGCTTTCAAGTCGATGCCGGGAATCGCGGCGTACTCAAGCAAGCTTTACTAGCGGTGGGCTATCCGGCAGAAGATTTGGCTGGATATGTCGAGGGTGCCGAATTAGGGATTTCTTTGCGCGATCGTACTTTAGCGGACTTGCCCTTTAAGTTGCGTGCTTATCAACAAGAAGCTGCAGAGGCATTCTATCAGGACGGGGAGGTAAAAGGTGGAAGTGGCACGATCGTCCTACCGTGCGGGGCTGGTAAAACCATAGTCGGGATGTTAGCGATGAGTTTGGTAAAGCAAAAGACACTCATCCTCACCAGCAGTTTGACTTCTGTGCACCAGTGGCGCAGGGAAATATTAGACAAAACGAGTTTAACTGAGGATGCGATCGCTGAGTACAGCAGTGTCACCAAACAGACGGCTGCTGTCACCCTATCGACTTACCAAATGCTAAGTTATCGATCGAATAAAGATGATGAATTCCCGCATTTCGAGTTGTTTAACGCCCAATCGTGGGGACTGATTATTTATGATGAAGTCCATCTATTACCTGCACCGATATTTCGGATCACTGCTGAATTACAAGCACGACGCAGATTAGGTTTAACTGCGACATTGATTCGCGAAGACGGGAAAGAAGGCGATGTATTCACGTTGATTGGGCCCAAGCGCTATGACGTACCTTGGCGCGAATTGGAAGGACAGGGATTTATTGCCACTGCGAATTGTACGGAAATCCGCGTCGCCCAAAATGAGGCCCAAAAAATGGAATATGCCCTAGCGCCCCGCCGCAGCCAGTTTCGGATTGCTGCGGAAAATCCGGGTAAGTTGGATGTGGTGCAAAGTTTGTTGCAAAAGGAGGCGGGACACCGGATTTTAATTATTGGTGAGTATCTCGAACAGTTGGATGCGATCGCCAAAATTACCGACTTGCCTCTGATTACGGGAAAGACAAAACAGGCCGAGCGCGATCGGTTATACGAAGCATTCCGTCACAAAGAAATTCCCGGATTAATTCTATCTCGCGTGGGCAATTTTGCCGTCGATTTACCCGATGCCGATGTTTTAATTCAAGTATCGGGAAAGTATGGTTCTCGCCAAGAAGAAGCGCAGCGCCTCGGACGAATTCTCCGCCCCAAAGCCGACGGGCACAATGCCAGCTTTTATACATTAGTATCGCTACAAACTTGCGAGGAAGATTTTGCCCGACACCGCCAACTCTTCCTCACCGAACAGGGCTACAACTATCGCATAGAAGTTCAAAAAGATAAAAGACAAAAAGACGGCGCACGATCGGCATCACCATCGAACGAGATGGTAAATTAATTTTGGCAACTCCCCCAGAAGTGCCAATAGAAATATTAGAAAAAGTTGTCAACGATAAGCGTTTATGGATTTACAGCAAACTGATCGAGAAAGAATCCCTCAATCCTCCCACTGCTGCTAAAGAATATGTATCAGGCGAAGGATTTTACTATCTGGGACGCAGGTATTGCCTCAAACTGGTGGATGGAGTCAAGGGAAAGCCACCCTTGAGATTCTATCAAAGTCACTTTGAATTGCAGCGGGAAGCCCAGAAGCAGGGGAGAGAAGCGTTTATTAGATGGTATTGCGATCGCCTTTCCTCGATTTTAGATACACAAATTGCTGCTGTTGTCTCACGCCTCGAAGCTTCTCCCCGTTCGGTGCAAGTGCGAGATTTAGGCTATCGCTGGGATTCCTGCGGGCACAAGGGAGATTTATATTTTCAGTGGCGAGTGGCGATGCTACCGCCAACCATGATAGAGTATGTGGTGGCTCACGAGTGGGTGCATTTGATTGAATCGAACCATAATCATGCGTTCTCGATAGGGTCGAGCAAATTGTGAGTGATTGGTGCGATCGTAAGCAGTGGTTAGCCCAGAATGGGGCAAGTTATGATCTTTAGGGATGGGTGAGACGTGGGTGCGAGCGCTTTCATAATTGGGCTGTAGAAACTTGGAAACTCTCGCTATACCTTTATTCACCTGTGATATCAAATCCGTTTGATGGCACACACAATAGAAATGCTCCAGCTAACGCCCATCTTGGATTATCCGATTTTGATAGTGCTGCCTATTAACCGAATTTGATATGAGACATTACTGGAGGGTGAGACAAGTTTGAATCGAAGTAAATACTGGACGCTAGCATAATTGAAAAGTTATGATTCAACTGAAAATATCATCTTCTAGGAACCCATTCAAATAGATGCCTACAGATACTAATAGTTCAGAAAAAAATAGTGCACATCTAGAAATAATTCAAGGGTTAAAAGTTCAACCCGAATACTTGTTTATATTTGGAATCCTTTTAGTTTTTGCAACAGGATCGGTTTTAGTTGGAATAACTTCAAGCAGCCCAAGCGTTCAATTACTTACATTTGCAGTATTCTTTATCTCTTTGACGGCTTCAATAACTGTTATATGGCTTGTTATAAGCAGTAAAAAAGATATTCGTCAACTTAGATTAACTGAAGAAATATTGAGATTGAATGAAAAAGTTGATCGTCTTTCAAATGAAATTGAATCCGCTTGCAAATTAATTAATATAGTGCATTATGGCTCACTGATATTTCCTCCTGAGCAGATATACAGTATTTGGAAAAAATTGATGTATGACTTAGATAATAAGTTCTATGCTTTTAGCTATATTAATCCAGAAGAATGGACACAAGAATATGCTAGAAGATTGCTGTCTCCACTCAAAAGCAAAATTGATACTGACCAGGCTGATGTAAATCGGATATTTGTAATTGATGAATTGAGTGAATTGCAAAAATTAAGTGAAGTCATTGAATATCATCGCAGGTATGGAATAAATGTTTCATATGTTGAGGCTAAGCAACTGCATGAATCACTTCCTCCGATTTGTGAAAAACCTCTTAATTTCGGGTTCATACTTATTGATGATATGCGTTTAGCTATATTCCGCCTTGACGAGAATCGTAAACTCAAGCAGATTGAAGTTGTTTCGGATAGAGAAATATTTAAAAAATATCAAAAGATTTATGAGCGTACTCGATATATAGCAAAACCTTTACATTCTTCAACTTCAGGAATTTAATTTCATAGCATCCCACCGTCTAACAACGCCGCTGCACCGGAACGAATTTAAGTTGTTGTTAGGAGGGAGCATCCCAATTTTGCAACTGGCTCCAAAAATTAACGGCAGAATGAGTCTTTCAGAGAGTGGTAGGAATGTTTTTGCACATTTGGGATGCTCCCAAAAAGATGTTTAGTCGGCGTTGCATCATAGACCTCTGACAATATGACTGCTAACCCCAAAGGAGGATAGATTTGGCTAGAACAACTCTATCTCACCCGAGAACAAGAAATTTAGAAAACACGTCCTGCGGTTGTGAGTAGTGCGGAAATGTTTAGTTCTATCCCCATTCGGATTATAATTCCTGTGGCTATATTGCTACCTAAATTTTAAAGTCGCCCTTTCATGATTCTGATTCAGCTAACTGAAGAAAATTGTTTAGACGCAGACTCAGCAAGGAAGGTTTTGCAAGTTCTGAGTGTAACTACTGAGCGATTTGTCAGATGTATCGGAAAAGTTTATGAAACGGTTGTGCAAGAATTAGTAATCGGCTTAATTATCTGTGTTGATTATGGTCCATAAAATCAGGAATTTCGATCGCCCGAATTAGCTTTCTGAACATAAAACACACCAGACGCTACTCAGTAGGTTGGGTTGCACTGGATTCAGGCCAACAGTCGCAAACCATCATCTAGTGGCGTTTCCTCCCTCAACCCAAACCTACCAAACCTACCCAACTATCAGCCGACTTCCCGCATCAAAATTTACTATCCCGCAGGATGTTGATTTATTCCCACCGATCTGATTTCTTTGTGACACAATAGATTCTAGTATCGATCTATGTGAGGATTGTTTATGGCTCGTTTTAATCAAATCCTTGTCCTTAGCGCCATCAGCCTTATAGCTTTGGCTGGTTGCGACAGCGCTAAAGAAGCTTCCACTCCGCAAACTTCATCCGCCCCGGTTCCTGCTGCTACTGCTGTTAAAACTGAGAAAGCAGCATCCCAGGGAAACTATGCAGAATTGAGTGGCGTGGTTTCCAGTACCAAAGCAGCAGTTCAGGCTGGAAACTTTGCCAAAGCCAAAACCGAATTTGACAAATTTGAGAATGCCTGGAAGAAAGTAGAAGACGGTATCAAAGCTAAAGCTCCTAAAAGCTACGATGCAGTTGAGGATACCACAGAAAAAGTGATGACTGCGCTCAAAAAGTCTCAGCCAAGTAAAGACCAAGTGCTGACTCAATTGCAGTCGCTGGAAAAGACGATCAGTAGCATTCCTAAGTCCTAAATTTCAGTGGTGAGTGCTTGATTCTAAAGTCTCAGACGCAGAAACCGAGTTTTTTAACCCCGGTAATTGGTTCAAACCTTGAATAAAAGTTAAAATATCCGGTTTCTGTGCGTCGGAGTGAGTAAGTCCTGTGAGAGTTATGCGATCGCAATTACTCAGAAACAAGCACTCAACGCTCGCTCCTTATATAACCTCAGTATTCCAAAATTTTCAACCACTATGAAGAGAGCATTTCGCAAGTACCACCGCATTCTAGGCCTTATTGTTGCTTTGCCGATCGCGCTGACTGTGTTGACTGGAATGGTGATCACAATTGTCCGAGAGTGGCCGCTGGGTATAGAAATTTCATCGAGATTTTTATTGAAAATTCATACAGGTGAAATATTTCACCTGCAAGCTATTTACCCGATTTTGAACGGCTTGGGAATGATTGGCTTGTTAGTGACTGGTTTAAGTATGTCTGGTTTGTTTGGAAGAAGAAAGCAGCCAACTTCCAAAGATTCACACTAAAAAAGTAGTGACTCCCGCTAACAAAGCTGAAGGGAAAAAATAATGATACAAAGCATGAATATCGAATAAACCCTATTAGAAAATCTGCGGCTGCTTCCGACTGAAGAACAACAGGAAGTGGTCAATTTCGTGCAATTTCTCTTGTACAAAGCCCAACAGACAAAGCAGTTACCGAAGGCAAGTTATGAGTAGAGTATTTCGCCAACAGTAGTTATGAGTCAAACATTTAATTTTTCAAAATAGCCTAATTCTGTACTTTTTTCCGTTCCATTGTATTGAGTAGTTGCGAGATATTCTGGTTGAGAATCGCATACCCCTGTGCGTTCAAGTGTAGTTCATCTGCTCTATATTTCGGCAATATCATGCCCTGACTATCGCCAAGAATAGGGAATGTATCAAACACTATAATTTTATCTCCAGCTAAGGTCGCAATGTAGGCATTGACTTCTTTAATTGCCCGACTGATGTCATCAGACCAAAAAGGCTTGCGCTGGAGTGGCACTTCTCCTACTGGGAAAATAGTAGTCACGATTACTACTGCACCCAAATTCCTAGATTCTTCGACAATTCGCTTAATATTTGCTTGACAATTGGCAACGATCGCATTTCTGCGTTCAGGAAACAAGGGAATGGTTTTCAGATCGTTAACACCAACTTGGATGATGACTATATTTGGTTTTAAGGAACTCACATGATAGGCAAATCTCTCGATAGCCTGAACTGAGGTTTGAGAACTAATTCCCCGGTTGATGAACTCATATTCACTGATATTAGGCGATGTCCAACTAGCTGCTCTAGAGTCACCAAAGAAAACCACACGAGTTGGATTGGTATTAGTAAGTTGCTGGAGATTTGTAGGATAGTTGTTTAATCCCAGAGGATCTAAACGAGTTTGATTAAGCTCTAAATAAAACTGTTTAGCTCGACGGAAAAGAAGAATATTTATAAAAATTGAACTTCCCAGCACTACTAATAGAAGAGCGGTTAACAAAATACTATGTTTGCTCAATATCATATTTTATTGATGTTTGTGGTTTGGGCGTAAGTTTTGCCGATCGCCTCGTAAACTGCGATCCTGCCTCATCAATGCTTGGCTGTAAATTTATTATACCGATCGCCCTTCACCCTCCCCAGCCCATGCCCAACCACAATACTTAATAAAAACTTTACAAAACTTACCCGATCGCCCAACATGGGTTAGAGTTATCCTATAAAATCCAGCAATCCTGCAAAGCGTCAACCTTCTCGTCACTTATCCAGTGGTTCGATGACTCAAACCCAAAGCACTAAGACCGCCACCACACCAGCAATTTATTCCTTGACAATTGCTCCCGCCTGTGTATTGCGAGGTCGATCGGCCATCGCACAAGCCGGAGATGCGATCGGCCGTTTCGGAAAGCGGCCGCTAATCGTCGGCGGCAGCAACTCCCTCGCCGCCGCCCAACCCTACCTGCAACCAATCCTCGAACAGCAGCAGTTACAATCCGCTGAAACAGCATACGGCAAGGATTGCAGCGAAACCAGCCTCGAAACCCTCCGCGCAGCAGCCCAAACCCATGAAGCCGATTTCATCATCGGTGTAGGCGGTGGCAAAGCCTTAGACGCAGCAAAACTCGTCGCTTATCAGTGCAAAATCCCGATCGTCACAATACCCACATCAGCAGCCACCTGTGCCGCTTGGACAGCCCTTTCTAACATTTATTCAGAACAAGGTGCATTCCAATACGATGTCACATTAGCTAGATGTCCCGACTTATTAATACTCGACTACGGCTTAATTCAAACCGCACCGCAGCGGACATTAGTAGCAGGAATTGGAGATGCGATCGCGAAATGGTACGAAGCATCAGTCAGCAGCGGACACTCCGAACAAACCCTGATAATTTCTGCTGTTCAACAAGCTAGAATACTGCGCGATATTTTATTCCAAAAATCAGCCGCCGCCCTCAAAGAACCCGGTAGCGAAACCTGGCAAGAAGTCACAGATGCCGCCGTATTGCTAGCAGGAGTAATCGGCGGAATCGGCGGCGCCCAATGTCGCACCGTCGCCGCCCACGCCGTCCATAACGGCCTAACTCATCTATTAGCAAGTCACGGCACATTGCACGGCGAAAAAGTCGCCTACGGCATTTTAGTACAACTGCGACTAGAAGAAATGCTGCAAAACAATCAACTCGCCGCTAGCGCCAGACAGCAACTGCTAAAATTCTACGCCGAGATTGGATTACCCCAAACTTTAGACAACCTCGGACTCGGAGACATTACCATAGCAGAATTGCAGCGCGCCGCCGACATAGCCTGCAATCCTAATTCCGACATTCACCGACTGCCTTTTAAAGTTGTTCCCCAACAATTAATGGCAGCGATGGTTTCTACCACCGCACCTGTGGGAGAATTAAAGATTAAGAATTAAAACAGTTTGTAGTAAGGACTAAAGTCCTGAAAAGGCTGTGCTAGCAAGGACGGAAGTCCTTACTACAAACCAGGAAAACTGACAACTGACACAAAATAAATGACCTTGGATTGGATTAGCCCTGCTGACAGGTTGCAAAAACTACCGCCCTACGTATTTGCCCGTCTCGACGAACTCAAAGCCCGCGCCCGCGAACAAGGACTCGATTTAATAGACTTAGGAATGGGAAACCCCGACGGTGCCACTCCTCAACCAGTAGTAGAAGCCGCCGTCGCAGCTATCCAAAATACTGCCAATCACGGCTATCCACCCTTTGAAGGAACTGCCAGTTTCCGCCGTACTATTACTAAATGGTACAGCCGCCGCTACAACGTTGAACTCGATCCAGAAAGCGAAGCATTGCCTTTGTTGGGTTCTAAAGAAGGTTTAGCACATTTTGCGATCGCCTATATCAATCCAGGGGACGTAATATTAGTACCGAGTCCCGCTTATCCCGTATTATTTCGCGGGCCAATTATCGCCGGTGCAAAAGTTCACAACATCATTCTCAAACCACAAAATGACTGGGTAATTGACTTAGCCGACATTCCCGACAGCGTAGCCGAACAAGCCAAAATACTCTATTTCAATTATCCCAGCAATCCGACTGGAGCAACTGCACCCCGCGAGTTTTACAAAGATATTGTTGCTTTCGCCCACAAACATCAAATCTTGCTGGTTCATGACTTGTGTTATGCAGAATTAGCCTTTGACGGCTATCAACCGACAAGTTTATTAGAAATTCCCGGCGGTAAAGAAATCGGCGTCGAATTTCACACCATGTCCAAAACCTACAATATGGCCGGCTGGCGCGTCGGTTTTGTAGTAGGAAATAGTAAAATTATCCAAGGTTTGCGGACATTAAAAACTAACCTAGATTACGGTATATTTTCCGCTTTGCAAACAGCAGCAGAAACAGCCCTGCAATTGCCCGACAGTTACTTGCACGAAGTGCAGAATCGTTACAGGACTCGCCGTGATTTCATGGTGGAAGGATTGGCAGAATTAGGTTGGAATATTCCCAAACCTCTAGCTGCAATGTATCTTTGGGTTCCCTGCACTCCAGGCATGAGTTCTACTGATTTTGCCCTCAATGTTTTGCAGCAAACCGGTGTTGTGGTGACTCCTGGCAATGCTTTTGGGCCGGGCGGCGAAGGATATGTGAGAATTAGTTTAATTGCAGATTGCGATCGACTGGGAGAAGCATTGCGGCGCTTGAAACAAGCTAATATTCGATATCAATAGTCATTGGTAATTGGTAATTTGCGATCGGCCGCTCACTCTGCATCAACTCATTATTATGTTGAGGATGACACCCGTTACCCCCTAAACATAATAATGAGATTAACAAGCTCAGGCTTAAACCGAGGAGCAGATGATTTACCTCTCCCTTTTCCCCATCTTGGGAGGAGTTGATGTTATTGGTGATGGGCTTAGCTATCATAAATTAATCGGTATTGAAAAGAGCTTGTCCTCAGTGATGGGGTTAACTCAATTTAAACTAGAGAGAAAACACAATGGAAAACGGACAGAAGGCTATCAGTGATCTGTTTGAAAGCCGCAGAATTTTCAACATTCCCAAGTATCAACGTGCATACGCATGGGAAACAAAGCAACTGCGAGATTTTATTAGCGATCTTGATAACCAAGCTTTAGGCAAAGATTACTTTTTTGGGACAATCCTACTGCAAATAGGAGACAGCGAGGGGTATTTCAAGATAATCAACATTGTAGATGGTCAACAAAGGCTGACAACACTCACAATTTTCATGCGGCTGTTGCTTGATAAACTTGATTCCTTCGGTGACGATGTATCGATTCTTCGTGAAACCTACGTTCAGTACCGAAATGAATATAAATTACGAGTTTTGGAATACGATCAACCGTTTTTTTGCAAGTGTATATTAGAAGATTGTGAGGATACTGAAAGCTTGATTTAAACCCCTTCACAACGTCGTTTATTAGATGCCAAGGACTTCTTCATCAAGGATTTAGAAAAGCGAACTCTTGAAAAGTTGCGTGAGATACGCGAGAAGATTGAGAAGGCTAAAGTCCTGACATACGCTGTTATAAATAATGCAGAAGCAACACTAATTTTTGAGACGACTAACGACAGGGGTAAACCTCTGACAAGTCTTGAAAAAATCAAAAGCTTCTTAATGTATAAGGTTTATCTTGCAGCGAATGATCCAGAGAGCTATCTGAGAACAATACAGAATCGGTTTGGTGAGATTTACAGGGATTATGAAGAGACTATTCAAAATATTACCGGAATCAGCGAAGATTTTATCTTGCGACAGCACTATATTGCTTTTGAGGCTAATGTAAAAACAGACGGTCAAAAGGATTATTCGCGTCATTTATCGTTGATCAAGGAAAGAATTAACTCACTTACAGCAAGTCCCGCTACTTTTGCTGATGCAACAAAATTTATAGATGAGTATTCATGTCAACTGAGCAAAACTTTTGCAATATTTAATCAAGTATCCCAAAATCTCAGGGGAAACTTACTCAATCTTTTCCATCTAAAGAAAACAGCACATTTCTGGCCACTACTCATCGTGTCTTGGAAGCATGATAATAGCCAAGAACACTCTAACTTCGGCAGAGTAACGAAACTGATGGAAATTATAAGTTTCAGAGTGTATGGAATACGAAAGCGAAAACTCACAAACACTACAATTTCAAAGCGGCTACATGAGTTAGCACAAAACTTCCAGGGAGACTTTGAGGTTTTAATATCAGGTCTCAAGGATATTGTCGGTGAGTTCTGTAGTGATCGTGAGTTTCAGGAGAGACTTATTTCACCCGACTTTTATGAAGCTATTTCAGAAAATGATTTGAACTATCTATTTTGGCAGTATGAAAATTATCTTCGACAAACGGAGTACCTACAAGATGAACTGATAGGATTTCGCCAGTACCAAGGTCTCTCGATTGAGCATATCATTCCCCAAGTACCTAGACAAATTCATCCTTGGATGCCTGAAGGTTTCTGGGGTAATTATATTCATAGTATTGGGAACTTAACGCTTGATCTATCCTGGGAAAATTCCGCCAAATCCAATTCTAATTTTGATTATAAATATAACTACTTCTATAAGAATTCAAAATTTCGTTGTCAGCAAGAACTTATCACGTTTACTAACTCAGATAGTAGTGAGTGGGATGAAACATCCATTACCAAGCGGCAGACAAAAATTGTAAACTTTGCAATGATGTACTGGAATTATCAGAGTAGGTAATACCAATTCACTATGAAGCTGCATTTAATATAATGCTAAGGATAGAGTTCCAACCAGAAAGACATCAGCCTCATTTAGTGTATCTTCATAGTGAATTGGTATAACATTCAACAGTCAATGGAAGAAGGCTTTAACCGAGCCGTTTCCCTACAATTAATGGGGGTAGGGAAACCGCACTGCCGTGTCCTCCGTTTCTATCATCTCTGAGTGTAACTATAAGGTTTGAATTTGCTCAATCACCCAATCAAAAGTTTCCATAACTTGCTTGAGGGCAGATTCGTCTTGCAAAGTAAACAAAGCCAGACTCGGCGACCTTCTCTCGCCCGGTTCTATAGGTAGCGACAGACCGATCGAACTCAGCTTACTTCTCAATTCCAGCCAATTTTCTTCCGCATTAAACGGCGGCTGGGAACCGTAATTATCAGCAGAAATCTCCATTCTGCCAGCAATATCTACAGTGAATAACTGATAGGGTTTTCTTCCCTTTTGAGGCAATTGTGCGGCGAAACCGCCGTAGGCGTCCCCCGTTCCCCAGTGAATTTGAACTTCGGGTTCTTGACTTTTCGCCCACAGGTAAATTTCTCTTGCCATTTGCGCCTCGTCCGCGCCCCGTCTAGCTTGGATTTCTGCAAAAAATGAAGATTCATCCCAGCGCCTTCTTTCGCGCGTTGCGCTGGATTTTTTCTGCTGTGCTTCCGCTGTCTGACCGATCACTCTGGGAACCAGCGTTTTTAAACCGTCTTCACTTACATACTGCTTAATTTCCAGCGCCAAAACTTCAACCGGGTCCATTTGTTCGTTGAGAAATTCCACAACTCGGCGCATTTCAGCGGAAATCTCGTCAGCTACAAACACTAAGCGAACTTTACCGGCTTGCAAATTAGTTTTAACTTTCTGCCAAAATCTGTCTTCATTAGCATCTGCACCGAGAAACTCTTCAAAAATCTGTTCGGGATCGCGACCTCGATCGCGACAATTAGCTTCAAACAGAGCAATAATTGAATCGATGGGCCAGTAAAACAACGCATTAGCAGCATAGTCGATCGACTGACCCAAAACTTTTTGCCGCAGTTCGGCATTAGGAGTTCGCCGGACATCTACCAAAGTAGGAACTGCATTTTGGTCGAGAAACAAATGATCTAGCGACCACTGCACCGCTGTTTCCTCATCGCTGGGTGCAGCTTCCCGCGAAATTAACAGCCACCTCCGCGCCGTAGCCCGATCGATTTGGTCTCCCGCGATCAAATTGGGATAAGTTACTAGCAAGTCTTGTAACTGGTCTTCCGAGTCGTAGGGCTGTTCCATCATTTCTACCAGCCTGTCGTCGTCCTGAATCAGATAAATACCTCCAGCCATGCCAGCCCACCTACTCAATTTTAGATTTTAGATTTTAGATTTTAGATTTTAGATTTCTGGCTTAGTGATTAGTCTTCAGTCTTCAGTCGGCAGTCAATAATTTGTGAAGGCCGAAGGTCTTGGTCAGAATTCAATAAAAATTTTGAGTTCAATAATTTTTATTGTTTGTTAATTCCACCAAAAAAACCTTCTGACTGATGACTGATGACTGATGACTGATGACTAATCACTAATCACTAATACAACCAGTAAATACTCGCTGTGCCGGCCCGGTCATGTAAATCCGCCCAGAAACTTCT
This sequence comes from Microcoleus sp. Pol12A5, assembly GCF_036701435.1. Lineage (NCBI taxonomy): Bacteria > Bacillati > Cyanobacteriota > Cyanophyceae > Oscillatoriales > Microcoleaceae > Microcoleus > Microcoleus sp. Pol12A5. Next base: position 36,301 of record NZ_JAUBQU010000012.1, on the reverse strand, counting down.
GCCCATTCGATTTCCAAAACGCCACCGGGGAGCTCAACCGCAGTTACCCGATCGCACTTCCCTACCAACACTCCAGCTACCACAGCAGCACAAGCACCAGTCCCACAAGCTAGAGTAACACCCGCGCCTCTTTCCCACACCCGCATTTTTACGTAGTCTGAACGTATCACTTGAATAAACTCCGTATTGGTACGCTGCGGGAATGCTTTGTTGTGCTCGAATTGAGGCCCGACAGTTTCTAAAGCAACAGCCGCAACATCCTCTACAAAAGTAATGCAGTGAGGATTACCCATGCTGACACAGGTAACAGACCAAGATTTATCAGCAACTTCGATCGGCACATCTATAGCTTTGGCATCCGCTGCAGCCAAATTTGTCGGAATTTCCGCCGCCAGAAGCCGGGGCACTCCCATATCCACCTTCACCTGGCCGTCCGATCGCAATTCCGGGGTAATCACACCAGCCAGAGTGTGGATGCGGTACTGAGTTTTCGCCTCTGACCCTTCCAAATCGGCGATAAACTTAGCCAAACAGCGAATCCCGTTGCCGCACATTTCCGGTTCCGAACCGTCGGAGTTAAAAATCCGCATCGTATAGTCAGTGTCGTTTTGACCCGGAAGAGCAAATATCACACCGTCTGCGCCAATCCCGAAATGTCGATCGCACAAATCCACAGCTTGTTCTGGTGTAATCGTCGGTTCTGACGAGTGGCGGTTGTCAATCAGAATAAAATCATTTCCCAGTCCCTGATACTTCGCAAACTCTTTCGGCATAAAAACCAACCTCTTTTCGTTAAAAATGATAGATAATTTGCTGGCCAAATTACCCATTTCCCAGTATTATAAAACTTTATGCAATTTATAGTCCTTTCTATTGAAATACAAACAAATATAATTTTTATAAATCTCTAGGGATATCTAATTAATGCTGATGTCAATGGCTCAATTAAGATCGGTCGAAAACTAGCTGCCAACTGGTTTCTATCTCATCGTGCAGACGCGCTTGTAGTTGGGACACTAAGGGTTAAACGGTATAAACAGAAGAATATGGTTTAAGGTAATATTTGACTATATTTTTCTGAACTATGTCTGAATTTGAAACCGGATTGCCCAGCGTTCGCTTAATACAAAGCTACATCAAAGACAAACAACAGGTGGAGATCAAACTCCTGACCGGCGACTTACTAGCGGGCAGAATTTTTTGGCAGGATAATAGCTGCATTTGCCTCCTCGATCCCTCAGAAACACAAATTCTGATCTCGCGGCCAGCAATTGCTTATCTCAAACCCAACGGCTGAGGAGAGGGGGAGAGTGGGAGAGTGGGGGAGGGGGAGATGGGGAGATTGGGAGAGGGAGACAGTGGAACAAATCTTCGTTCTTCGTTCTTCGTTCTTCCCTCTTCCCTCTTCCCTCTTCCCTCTCCCCTCTTCCTTCTTCCCTCTTCCTTCTTCCTTCCCTAATCGCTAAACAGCTTTTCGATGACTTGGGCCTTGACCAAAGGCACCTTTAAAGCAGGTTGCGGCACCGGTGGTGAGGCCGTCCGCTGCATCAAGCCGAGCTCGTAGAAGCCGCCGCACAGCAGCAAACGATCGCCTTCTTGCAAATTGCTAGTTCCGTCCGGCCAGCGAGTAAATTTCCCTTCCCGGCGGATCGCCCGCACCTGCACCCCGTACTGGGTCAGCAAATCTATCTCTGACAGTTTTTTGCCCGCCCAAGGGCTGTTTGCTGGCAGCCTCAGCCACTGGCAAGAACTGTCGCCCTGCGGGACTGCAACTTCCCCCTTCGCCAGCAACTCAAAACTGATGAGTTCTTCCGGTTCTCCGACTACAAAAAGTCGATCGCCCGACTGCAAAGCTGTCTTCCCGTTAGGATAATCAATTTCCTCGCCATTCTCGCGGACGATCGCCATCACGCTGACCCCTGTCAACTGCCGCAAGTTAGTTTCTTCCAGAGTCATGCTGGCGATGGGAGAACCTGACGGCAAGTTGTACCACTCGCTGTTCATATCTCGAACCGCCACTTTCAAATCCCGCGAAATCGCCAAAGGTTCGCGCGGTGGCCGCAATTCCAGATAGCGGCTGCTGCGAATTTGCTGTACATCCCGCCCGATCGCCATTGCCGAGAGCCCCATGCCAGCCAGCAAGTGGGAAGACAGTTCTAAACTGGCTTCAAACTCCGGCTGCACGACTTCCCAGGCCCCCAGTTGATAAAGCAATTCGATGTCTTTATCTTGGTTCGCGCACACCACAATATCCAAATCCGGGACTAATTCTAAAGCCCGCTTCAGACACAAGCGAGTGCTCATGGGATCGGGAAGGGCGATCGCCATTGCTTTTGCCCGTTCCACCCGCGCGGCTTCCAATACGTGCAAGCTGGCAGCATTCCCGTAAATGTAAGGAATTCCTTGCACTCTGCACTCTTGAATTCTACTTTCTGACTCGTCGATCACCACAACTGAACAGTTGCGACTTTGCAGCATTTTGACTAAAATTCTGCCTACTCGCCCGTAGCCGCAAACCACAACATAATTTTGTTCCGGCAAAGTTTCAGCTATAGCCACAGGTTGAGATGTTTCGTCAAAATAGCGCTGCAAAGGTCCGAAATTTTCCGCCCATTTCAATAACTGCGGCACGCTTCTCAATACAAACGGAGTTAGCACGAGGGTGACGGCTGTCGTTCCTAAAATTAACAGGTAAACGTTCCGCGAAACCAGCCCCATAGCTTGGCCGGAACTAGCGAGTACAAAGGAGAATTCTCCTATTTGAGCTAAGCCCAAACCTGCGATCAATGCTGTTTTTAGCGGATAGCCAAATAGTCGGACGATCGGCGCGACGATCAAGAATTTGCCGACAAATACTAGAAATACCAGTCCCAGAATTAATTCTAGATGGTTCCACAGAAACACCGGGTCGATTAACATTCCGATCGTGACAAAAAATAAGGATGCAAAAATATCTCGCAAAGGCTCGACATAAGTGAGAGTTTGGTCGGCATATTCAACTTCTGAAATCATCAAACCCGCCACAAATGCGCCCATCTCGATCGAAAAACCCAAATATTCTGTCAGCAGCGCAATTCCTAAAGCCAAAACCACAACTCCCAGCAAAAACAGTTCCCGACTTTCTGTTTTCGCCAGGTAGCGCAGCAACTGCGGTACGATCCAAATGCCCGCGACTACAGCACCGATAGCAAATAACCCGATCCGCACTAGGGCCCACGCTACCGTCATGCCGATCTCTTCTGCTGGCTGATTGAGTGCCGGCAAAACTGCTAGCATTAACCCCAAGGCTAAATCTTGAACTACTAATATTCCCAGCATGACTTGACCGTGGGAAGTACCGGATTCATTGCGCTCCATCAAGCACTTGAGTACAACTGCTGTCGAAGAAAGCGACAGAATCGCTCCTAAAAACACGCCTTGAGCGGGCGATTCTACCCAGCCTACAGCCAAGGAAATTGCAGTAGTAATGGCGATCGTCAGCACAATTTGCAAGCCCCCCCCGCCCAAACTAATGGCTTTTACTTTCTGGAGTTCGGCGAAAGAAAATTCCACTCCCAAGGCAAATAACAGAAAAGCAACCCCGAATTCAGCCAGGGTGTCTACCTGAATTAATTCTTTAATCAGCCCCAAACCGGCCGGTCCAACTACGATCCCTCCCAGGAGATACCCGAGAATTACCGGCTGTCGCAACAGCGATGCAAAGAGTCCTCCTGCTGCGGCAGCAGCGAGAACTAGAACTAAGTCAACGATCAGTCGGAAGTCTTCTTGCACAACTTTATGAAAAAAGTATAAAGTTATATTATAGTATCTAATGTGTTGACTATATTTGGCGCGTTGACTATAGTTGATAAACCAGCACAACGGCCACCCTTGACCCAGGTATTTTCTCATGGCACAGAGTTCAACTCCTCACAAAAAGCTTAACCTCTTGCAAGTTTATCGAGGGATTGCGGCTGTATTAGTGGTAATGTTTCACCTCAACGAGATGAGCGGCGAGAGATTAAATCAAGTTACTTTTTTTAATTTATTTCAGGCTGGGTGGAGCGGTGTTGATTACTTTTTTGTATTGAGCGGTTTTATTATGGTGTATGTTCACCGATCGGCGATCGGTAAAAAAGACCAGTTAAAATCGTTTTTAGTCAAACGTGGCGTGCGAATTTACCCCATATACTGGATAATTACTCTAACAGTTTTGTGTTTTTTCCTAGTAATTCCCGGTTTTGCTAACAATAAAGATTTAAGTGTGGGACAGGTAATTGTATCGCTGCTCTTGATTCCTCAAAAGGACAAGCCCATTCTGGATGTAGGTTGGACTTTAACTTACGAAATATATTTTTATGTATTGTTCAGCATAGCTATTTGGCTGAAGCCCAAACATTCTGCGCCTATACTTTCGGCTTGGCTATTGGTAACGATTTTAAATTTTTGTAAATTTATAAATTTTCCCAAATCTTTTTTCTTGCTAAGTCAAGTATTTGGTAATATGAATCTAGAATTTGTTTTGGGCTGCTTGGCTGCCTATATTGTGATTAAATATAATAATAAGATTGGCAAGTACAGGTGGATATTATTTGGAATAGCCAATTTAGGATATGTTATTTTAGGAATTCTCGTTGCATGGGGAAACATAGAGTTTGAGCGCGTCACTACTTTTGCAGTGCTAGCAGCTCTGTTAATCATTGCTGCTACCTCGATAGACCTCAAGGATTCCCCGAAAATTCCTTATATTTTAATTTTTTTGGGAGATGCGTCATACTCGATATTCTTGACCCACGGGCCTCTGATTTCAGCAAGTACAAAAATTCTCCAAAAGGCGAAATTAGAAAAATATTTTGACGGTTTCTTTGCTCCGGCTCTACTGGCAATGTTCGCCGTAGTTTTCGGTTGCATATTCTACTCTTTGATAGAAAAACCATTGACAGTTTTTCTGCGGAAAAATATTGTTGAAAAAATGTTTACTCCCAACGCAGAGAGCCGAATTTAAAAAATCCGAAGGTTGGCCGCTTTGGGAAGTTAAGAATCACGATACTGTCTGCTGTGAAATTAATCTCCTTCTAACGGGTTATTGTTACTTTCGGACTCCCAAGCCTAAACTGTGATTTTATTGCTCAAAAACGCACTCGGTCGAGATATTTGAGCTGTATACTGACAAGCCCTCGGAGACTCGAGATTATGGGGATTATGGACAGCCATCTCTATGCACTCGCGATCGAGTCAATTGCCATTGAACGTCTGATTGTGTCTAGCCAGGGGAGTCAAAGTGACGAGGATTAGGTGAAAGCTGCAGTAGCACCTGTAAAGACTGCGCCAGAGCCGATCGAGTCCCTAACTGCAGGACACCCGTATGAGCTAGCTCGGTCACGAACTGAGCATTGCCGATTTCTACATAATTCCCGTCTTCACCTACCTATCGCAGACCCCAGAGTACGAAGCAACGATCGCGCGAACTTCAAAGCTGCGGACTGGGTGGAATGAGGTCAGTCAACTTCCCACTGTGAAGAAAGTCTGTACTTGAGATCTGTGCACTTTATAACTTAAGGGTTTACAACCATGTCGCATTTATTTGAGCCATTGGATCAACGCGGTGTTACATTCCGAAATCGCATTGCAGTTTCTCCCATGTGTCAATATTCAAGCGTTGATGGATTCGCCAATGATTGGCATTTGGTTCATCTCGTCAGTCGAGCCGTAGGAGGGGTAGGGCTTGTCATGACTGAAGCAGCGGCGGTCGAGCCTGAAGGACGAATTACGCCGCAAGATTTGGGAATGTGGCAAGATCCTCACATTGAAATGTGGGCGCGAATCGTCGAGTTAATTCACCGCAACGGTGCAGTTGCGGGAATTCAACTTGCTCATGCAGGTCGAAAAGCCAGTACAGCAGCTCCGTGGGATGGCGGCGATGTGCTTTCGGAATCCCAAGGAGGATGGACTTCGATCGCCCCTAGCGCCATTCCATTTGAACCCGATAGCCCCGCCCCGATCGCTGTGAGTATCGAAGACATTCAAAAGTTGACCGCATCCTTTGTTAAGGCAGCTCAACGCGCCCTCGAAGCAGGATTTGACGTAATAGAGATTCATGCGGCTCACGGCTACCTACTGCATGAATTTATGTCTCCTTTGAGCAATCAACGGACAGATGACTATGGTGGCAGTTTTGAGCATCGCATCCGGTTTTTATGTGAAGTCGTACAAGGGGTGCGAAATGTTTTGCCGGATCAAACACCGCTTTGGGTTCGCATCTCTGCAACCGATTGGGTTCCACATGGTTGGGACATTGAACAAAGTATTGTACTCAGCGATAAATTAAAGTCACTGGGCGTTGATTTAATCGATTGTTCTTCAGGTGCAATTGTACCGGGTGAAAAGATTCCGACGGGTGCAGGTTATCAAACTATTTTTGCCGATCGCATTCGACGCGAAGCCAACATTGCCACCGGAGCAGTTGGTATGATTACTGCACCCGCGCAGGCTGACCACATCATCCGTACCGGTCAAGCAGATATGGTATTACTTGCCAGAGAAATGCTGCGCGATCCTTATTGGCCGATGCGGGCTGCGAAGCAACTACGTCAATCAGTGCCTGCTCCAATTCAATACGCTCGCGCTTGGTAATTAAGCGGCTTTGCGATCGCCCGGGCGATTGCCTATGCCATTGAGCAGCCCGGTGATGTGGATGTCAACGAAACGATCGTCCGTCCGACTCGTCAGCATTTGTAAAGTGGGGCGCATGAAAGTCGAGCGACTCAACTGAATTTAACCCAATAACTCAACGGGAGACCGAATGGCTGGTGAAATGCACTACATTCGAGGTTGCACAGGTAAGCCGTTGCTGCTGATTCATAGTTGGGCGGGAAGCTGGCGATCGGGGCATCCCATCCTCAACGAGCTCGCTGCTAAACGCGATCGGCTTGCTTACGGAGAAATCAGCAAAGTTTGTCGGTGGGTTCGATCGCACATCGCCTCGCGATCGGTTGGCACTTCCAATCTGTTTGTCGGAGGGCGTGGTGGTGTCGATCGCACCTTCCCCCGTCAAACCCAACAATCTAATCAATCTCGCAACCATAATATCGGATAATTGTAAAGCAATTAACCAAGCTAACAGCATGAGTATTGACCAATTAAACACAGACTACGGCATTGCCGGCCACCTCACCTTCGCCACGGGAAACGGTGGTTTCCCGATGATTCACATCGACAACGGTCAAGCCAAAGCCTTAATTTCTGTGTATTCCGGTCAAGTGCTGTCCTTTCAACCCGCCGCCGAAACCACAGACTTGATGTTCGTCAGCGAAAAAGCCTACTACGCCGAAGGCAAAGCCATCAAAGGCGGTATACCCATCTGTTGGCCCTGGTTTGGCCCCGATCCCGAAGCGTTGGGGCGTCCGAGTCATGGGTTTGTGCGGAATCGTCTCTGGAATGTGCTAGAAACCGCCACAACCCCAGACGGCGAAACCAAAGTCACTCTCGGACTCAAGGATACCGATGAAACTAGAGCAATTTGGCCCCAAGCGTTTGAACTGGCGATCGTGATTACGATCGGCACCACCCTCACTGTAGAATTAATCACCCGCAATCTAGGCGACAAAGCATTTCCCCTCACGCAAGCTTTCCACACCTATTTCCAAGTCGGCGATATTAACCGCGTGCAGGTTTTAGGTTTAGAAAATAGCCAGTATCTTGATAAAGCGGATGGTGGTGTCGAAAAAACTCAAGTGGGTGCAGTGGTAGTAACAGGTGAAGTCGATCGCATTTATCTTGATGTCACCAATGAATTAGTCATTGACGATAGCGCCCTCAATCGTCGGATTCGCATTAAATCATCGGGTAGTAAATCCGTCGTAGTGTGGAATCCGTGGGTGACAATTTCTGCAAATATGGCCGACCTTGATGATGAAGATTATCAGCGTTTGCTCTGCGTAGAAACGACCAATGCAGCTACAGATATTGTGGAAGTTCCCCCTGATGGTGAGTTCCGCTTGCAGGCAATTTACAGCGTTGAACGCGACTAAGGAATTAGAGCTTAATTTTAGCGGTGATGGGGCAAAAATTCTCAGTAAGCTGTTCAACATTGCAATTGGATATTATGGGTGTTGCTCACATCCCACCTACAAGACTGGGATTGTTTCTTTAAATACAACTTAAATGCCGATTAGCTGATTGAATAGAAAAACTCTGTCAGCCTAATGACTAATAATACCGAATTTGATATTTCTCCCGTGTTTATTTATTAGTCCTCGAAGGACGTTCGGCGAATCTGAGTCGGACCGTCTAGCGGCAGAGGAAAGTTTGTATAATTAGTTTCAACCGCGGACTCCGATATTTTTACTTACCATCAATATATTATGCAAAACTTCAACTGGACAAAACTTCAAAATGGATCGGACATTCGCGGTATCGCCCTCGAAGGCGTTCCCAATGAAAAAGTCAACCTAACGCCCGAAATTGCGACAATCTTAGGTAAATCCTTTGTCAGTTGGCTGGTGCAAAAACTCAATAAACCAGCGGCAGAATTAACGATCGCGATCGGTCGTGACAGTCGGCTATCAGGCCCAACCTTAATGCAAGCAGTGATCGAGGGAATCGCCTCAGTTGGTGCAGCCGTGTACGACTTTGATATGGCCTCAACCCCCGCCATGTTTATGAGTACCATTACCCCTGGTTTTGATTGCGACGGCGCGATTATGCTCACTGCTAGTCATTTGCCATTTAATCGAAACGGCTTAAAGTTTTTCACTGCCAAAGGTGGGTTACAAAAGCAGGATATTACAGAGATCTTAACACTAGCCCAAAGCAATTACTTTGAGCCAGCCTCATCGCCCGGTAAGCTTACAAAGCATGATTTTATCTCTGTTTATGCTAACCAATTTGTCACAAAAATCCGGGAAGCAGTCAATCACCCCGATAACTTTGAGCAGCCGCTGAAAGGATTAAAAATTGTTGTGGATGCGGGCAATGGCGCTGGCGGTTTTTATGTTGATAAAGTCTTAAAACCTTTAGGTGCAGACACCACGGGCAGTCAGTTTTTAGAACCAGACGGTACTTTTCCCAATCATGTGCCAAATCCCGAAGATAAACAGGCAATGCAGTCAATTTGTCAAGCGGTAATTGAACATAAAGCTGATTTTGGGATTATTTTTGATACCGATGTCGATCGCAGTGCGGCTGTCGATCGAGTTGGCAAGGAACTCAATCGCAATCGCTTAATTGCGTTGATTTCTGCGATCGTATTAAAAGAACACCCAGGCTCTACCATTGTCACCGATTCTATCACCTCTGATGGCTTGACACAATTCATCGAACAGGATCTAAAAGGGATTCACCATCGCTTTAAACGCGGCTACAAAAATGTGATTGATGAGTCGATACGCCTCAATGAAGCGGGACAGGAATCATGGCTGGCGATTGAAACCTCTGGACATGGAGCTTTGAAAGAAAATTACTTTTTGGATGATGGCGCTTATTTGGTCAGCAAATTATTGATTGAATTGGCTAAGTCAAAGCTAGCAAACCAATCTTTACCAGATTTAATTGCGAATTTAAAAGAACCCGAAGAAAGTGTAGAATTTCGGATTAAACTTGGTGTAGATGATTTCAAGGCTCACGGATCTCGCGTTATTGAGCAACTGCAAGAATTTGTCTCAACGCAAGCTGACTGGAAAATAGTTCCCAACAACTACGAAGGTCTGCGAATTTCCTGCACGTCAGCTTGCGAATCCGGCTGGTTTCTGTTACGCTTATCGCTCCACGATCCGGTAATGCCTTTGAATGTTGAGTCTAATGTTAAGGGTGGTGTTGCTCACATAGTCGCTCGGCTTTTAGCTTTTTTCCAAACCACCGAATCCCTTGATTTTTCCGCACTATCGATTTCAGTTTGACTGGTGTCTGACTATTACTAAACCAAACCCAAGGAGGAATTTAATCATGTGGCTTTTAATCATAAAATGTTCTGCAGAAAGCTGGGAGACCCATTCCAAAGCTTTCAAAGCCATCGCGGCCAAATATCCGGCCACGCCTTCCTCTTCCAAAAAGATGAAAGGCGATGGTCAACGCATCATGGAATATCAGCTTGAGAATGTCAATGATGTAGAGGAATTTATGGAAGAATGCTTGACGTTAGATGGTTTCACTGCTACCTTTGAATCCCTATAATTCTAGGCGATCGGATTATAGCAAGTCTCAATTTTTATCTCATACCATTTTAGAGGTGAGATTTTAAAATTGGGAATCAATATTATTTTGCCAAAAACAGGCTACAATAACTAGAGAGTTTGAGGAAGGTTCTAGGAAAGTCAACGGCTAAGAAAGAATTCATTTAACAGCTCTTGAGTTAAAAATAATTCTGTTGTAGCGCCGTGAACTATAACTAATATTAATTGTCAAAAATTATGTAATAGTACCTAGGACTGATAAAATACAATCATCTGGTTATAGATTAAGAGTTTTGCTGTTGAAACTTGGGTTCTCCGATATTTGTAATGGAAACTATAGTGTGAGCGTCTGCCTCAAGCGGGCTTTCCTCCCCGCACTACGGGAATTTTTATTATTCTTATCACCTCAAGTTGAGTATTTATTTAAGTTAGTCTCTCATCTCCAAATTTTTGACCAAGCTTTTTACCTAAGGCTTTTTCTCTTGACTTATTGCGGATTGCTATAGTTAGTCTAGATAGTTAAAAATATATCAGCGAGACAAAGATTAAGGACACCTAGTGATGATAATGACTGTGATTCGAGGCAACGGCGGGCTAAGTGCCGAAATAGTTACGGGTCGGATTTGGCGGTGGGGGCAGTTGAAAGCAAACAAGCTAACCGCCAGTTCGATCGGGGGAATTGTTGCTGGCTTTCTGAGTTTTGCCCTGCCGGTGCAAGCTTTGCAGGTAGTTGTGACGCCGACAAATCCAGAACTGGGAGATACGCTGTCAGTAATGATTCAGGTTGACGGTAACGGGGGGGAAACTCCAAAAGTTTCTCTCCAGCAAAAAAACTACCCCGCGTTTCCCATCGGCAATGGGCGCTTTCGTGCCTTGCTGCCGACGACGCCGGTAGAGAAAGCAGGTGCCCGCCAAATCCAGGTCACAGGTGACGGACAAGTGCAGAAGTTGATCGTGCAAGTGCGCGATCGAGATTTTCCCACTCAATCTATCTGGCTTCCGCCTGGGAAAGACGAGGAAGGTACAGATGCTGAATTCGATCGCGTAGACGCATTTAAAGCACTGGTGACACCCGAAAAATTTTGGGACGGCAAATTGTTGCGCCCCAACTCCGGCGAAATTACTACTATTTACGGGGTGCGACGTTATTATAATGGGGTATTTGCTCAAGACTACTACCACCGCGGCGTTGATTACGCAGGTGCTTACGGTTCCCCTGTCGTGGCACCGGCAGCAGGTCGGGTGTCTCTAGTGGGACGCGAATCGCAAGGCTTCAAAATCCACGGGAATGTGGTTGGTCTCGACCACGGTCAGGGGGTAGCAAGTATTTTGATGCACCTCAGCCGGATTGATGTCAAGGAAGGCGATGTCGTGAAAGCCGGTCAAGTAATCGGTGCTCTGGGGTCAACGGGGGCTGCTACAGGCCCTCACCTGCACTGGGGACTTTACGTGCACGGGCAGTCCGTCGATCCTGTACCTTGGCGGCTTCAGGGAGTTGAGTAGGAATTTTTACAGGTTTTGACGGATTTATCAGTCAATTATGGGGTAAGTTTGTGGCTGGGGTGTGCAGATAACTGTTATGGGTTATCTGTAATTGAGTTAGGATTTGTATAAAATTTCTCAACTCAACCCTCACAACTCAAATCTCAAGACGCTAACCATCGCGTCTTCACAAAACTTTATTAATGATGCCGTTGAGCGGGGACGCATATATGAGTATTGAAAAAATTGTTGAACAGGCTTTGCAGGATGGTTATTTAACGCCGTCTATGGAAGCTGAGGTGGGACGGATCTGCAATACGGCTTCGGAATTGTCGATCGAAGAGTACATGGCTCTCGATCGTCTGATGGGATCTTTGTTAACTGGGGAAGTGGTGGTACTGCCACGCAAACAGTTCATCAATGTGATGGAAGAATTGGTACTCAGCGATGCGATCGCTAGGGTGGCCGAAATTGAGGCGACGAGCGACCTGAGTCTGGATGTGGGAGATATTGCAGCTTATGCGTTAAATAGGCTGCCACCTCTGTACGCTACGACAGAAGAGGGCGCTCACTTTCAAAGGGCTAGGGCTAAAGAGCAACTTCACGATTTGATTTCCAAAGAAGTCAACGCAGCCATCGCCCGCAACTTAGACAGACCCGACACCCCAAACCCGACAGCTTTGGGCAAGTCTTCGGGAAACGAGGTTCTTTCACAGCTAAGCACTTGGCTGCAAGCTAACGCCACTAATTTTGAACCCCAGCCTTAGTACGACCCCAACAGCTCTATTTCAGTTAAGCCGATCCCGCTCAATTCAGAAAGCGGGATTTTTAGTTTCTGAGCAACCAACATCTGAAGGCACAAGGTGGAAGCCAGAATTCAAGAAGAACAATTAAAATTTAAGATTTATTTATTTTGTGTCAAAAATAAAAAATCCCTCTTTCTTGTTCCTTGTTCCTGACATCCGTTACATCCGAAGAAAGCGAATCCGTTGCCAAACTTCCTGCTTCCCTGAAAGGATTAATTGTTGCTGTCAGAAGAGTCTGCCGAGGGGCCAGCGGTAACTTTTGTTTCTCGCTTTTCGCGTTTTTTCCGTTCCGCTTGGATGACATCTTGAAGCACTATTCGCGCTTGAGCCATTTTTTCTAAATTGCTGCGGTACAAATCTAAATCTTTGCTAACTTTGTCTTCTGGCAGGTGCAAGGCCGCACTGACTTTAGCGATCGCACCGTTTCGCGTTTCTTGGTCTTTTACTAAGTTAGGATCAGCTTTTTCTAACAGCGAGAACAAACCGATCGCGAACAAGCGGCTGTACTTAAATTGAGGGTTGCTGGCTATCGCCCCTAAAGACGCTTGCAAATCCGCTGTATCTTCAAAGCTGGTCGAGCGATCGAGCCACGAGAGCAACTCTTGTCCGGAAAGTCGCTCTGCCAAGCTTTCCAATCGCTGAGCGTCTTGCTTGTAGCGCTCTGGATCGTCTTCTAGGGACTTGCACAAAGCGTTAAAAATCGAAACTCTGTCTGCTTCTGGGGCGTACCCAAGCATGAATCGATCGAAAGCTGTCACTACACCCAAAGCATAAATCGGGTCGTATTGAAAATCGGCATTCGCCGAAAGCAAGTGCATTTCTACCATCAACTCTTCCACCACTCGACGGTAAATTGAGTTGATCGGTCGAGTGTGAATCGTATAGAAACTTCGCTTAGTATCTGAAACAGTACGGTTATTGTTCACCTGAGTCTTATAGATAAATAATTTTGCCGTAGCGGGCGTGCCAGCGCGGCGTGAGTAAAGTCGGGGGAGTCAATTCTGCGATCGATCTGACAAAAATTGCCAGTTTTTTTAAGCGTTGCCACCTCCTTGCGAGAAAAAAAATTATCAAAAATATTTTACGCGCGATCGGCAGCAACAATTAATATGTCGCAATAGGAGGGAAAAACCCCAGTATCTTTACAATCATAGCTTAGCTGGGATCGCTCATAAATCTAATCTTCTGACTTCCCCAGCCTAGAGATGGTCTTGCATAGCACAATAATTTTTTCTTGTCAACCCCTAATGGTGAAAAATCAAACAAACATGACAATTTCTCCTGAATTAATAGCTTTAGCCCAGTACATGGCGGGCGAATTTGACAACCGGGAACAAGCGCTAGCAGAGCCGACGTGGTACGTCCACCTTCGTTTGTGGCAAAGACCACTATCGGTTCGTTTATTTTCCGAACCCAGCATTGCGCTGTTTGCTGAACAAGCCAACATCCTGGAATTAGATAAGCCATACCGCCCCCGCATCGTGCAACTGAGGCACTCACAGATAGCGCCGGGACTTATCGAAGCTCAGTATTATATGTTCCACGACATTACAGCCGTCAAAGGAGCCGGTTGCAACCCCGACTTGCTTGGAAAGCTAACGAAGGAACAAATCCAACTCCTCCCCGGCTGCACCCTGTCGGTTGCAGTGCAAAATTTAGCCTCAAACAGCTATCGCTTTCGGGCATCTTTGCCGGAGGGCACTCGCTGCGGCTTTGCCTACGGGGGGCAAAATTACCAAGTAGACTTGGGATTTGAAGCCGCAGGCGAGGAATTTCTCAGCTACGACAAAGGAATAAACCCCACGACAGGCAAGGCTATCTGGGGAGCTTTAATGGGCCCTTTTAGATTTGTCAAGCGTCAGGATTTTGCTGCTGAGATATTGGTTTGAAGCAAGAAGCAACAAGAAACAAGGAAGAAAGATTTAGCTATCTAGGATAGAAGGCAAGACTTTACCTTGACCTATTCTTCTACTTTAGTGTTTTGGTGAACCCCTCAACCTCTCAAGAAAGGAAGAAAGCATAAGGAAGCTGGCAAGAATTTACCTGCTTCCTGTTCTTGTGCAGGGTTCCGGCGCATTTTGTGAGCCTCAAGCTTAAATTGCGCTTACACCGCAACCTATGCAAGCGGGAGCGGTCAACTTGCGCGCGGCACCCCCTCTAGAGCTTCTTCTTCCGTTTCAAAGATTTCAAACACAGAATCCATCATGGTGACTTCAAACACCAGTTTGGCTTCGGGATGAACATTGCAAATGCGGAAACTTCCCTTAACTTTATCCGCATCCCGCATACCTGCTACAAGTGAGGTCAGGCCAGAGCTATCGATAAAGTTAACCTGACCAAGATTCACTACAACATGGCGGCTAAGTTTGGAAATACACTCTTGCAACTTGAGGCGGAATTGCCAAGCTGTAGTGATGTCCAACCGTCCTGTCGGTGCTAAGACGATAACTGTTGTACCGTCTTGAAGCGTGTGGGTTTTTTGATCAATATGAATCACTGACCCTTCCCTCAAATTTATTATCTATCGCGGTGGTTACTGTCCCAGTAGTTTAACTCAGGTCGGTGACTGCTGAGGCATCCAATTCGCCCAATCTTGCGGTTTTAAGAACTTGGAGTAGAGTTCGGCTTCGGGAGAGTTGGGTTCTGGCTCGTAAGAGTATTCCCAGCGTACCAAAGGTGGCAGGGACATTAAAATCGATTCGGTGCGTCCGTTGGTCTGCAAGCCAAAGGTCGTGCCTCGATCGTACACCAAGTTAAATTCAACGTAACGGCCGCGGCGGTAAAGTTGGAAATTACGCTCGCGCTCGCCGTATTCTTTCGATCGGTGCTTTTCAACAATTGGGGTGTAAGCCGGCAAAAATGCCCGACCGCAGTCCTGTACGAAGGCGAACAGCGACTCCCAAGTCCTAGGTTCCGGCACGCCGATGTTGTTGCTGCACTCAGCGGCCTTGCCTTTGACATGATGGTCGCGGTAAAGCGCGCCTTGAGCGCTTTGGTAGTCAAAAAACAGGCCGCCCACGCCGCGGGTTTCTTGGCGGTGGGGGAGGTAGAAATATTCGTCGCACCACAGTTTAAATGTCGGATAATATCCGGGATGGTGGCGATCGCAAGCTGCTTTCAGAGTTTTGTGAAAATGAGCTGCATCCTCAGCCAACGGGTAATAAGGAGTCAAATCCACACCGCCGCCAAACCACCAAATCGGGCCTGCCTCAAAATAGCGGTAATTCAAGTGAACCGTAGGCAAGTAGGGATTGCGGGGGTGTAGCACCATCGAAGTGCCCGTTGCATAGAAATCGTGACCGGCAGCTTCTGGGTGCTTTGCCAGAATCAAAGCCGGCAAACTTTCGCCCCACACTTGGGAAAAATTGACTCCCCCTTGTTCAAACACATCGCCTTCGCGCATGACGCGAGAACGTCCGCCGCCGCCTTCGGAGCGTTCCCAAGAGTCCTCCTTAAATTTGCCAACGCCATCGAGCTGTTCGAGGGATTGACAAATTTCGTCTTGTAGGGTTTTCATAAATTGGCTGACTCTAGCTCTAGAGTCAGCGGGGGGCAAAAACGGGGAAGTGGCTGTTTTAAGTGTTGTAGAAACTGTCATAAAATTTTCTGTTGTCAGATTTGAGTCTTAGATGGGCGATGAATCCCAAATCCAGTCGTCATGTAATTATGCCACCGTAGGTCTGCAAATGATCGCTATGAAGTTACATTAAAAAATAGCAATAAAAATATACTTAAACCTGCGATCGAAAATTCGCAAACCCAATTGCAGAGCTATGGTGGAGAACACAATGCCCAATACACTCGATGTTAGTTCAGTCTTAGAAATCCTGCGACCTGTGCAAGACCCCGAACTGCAAAAGAGTTTGGTGGAATTGAACATGATTCGTAACATAAAAATTGACGGCGGTGTCGTCAGTTTTACTTTAGTGCTGACAACGCCTGCTTGCCCGCTGCGAGAATTTATTGTCGAAGATTGCCAAAAAGCGGTCAGACAGTTGCCAGGAGTCGAAAAAGTGGCGGTGGAGGTGACAGCCGAGACGCCCCAGCAAAAGGGAGTGGTCGATCGCCAAGGCATTGAAGGAGTGAAAAATATTATCGCAATTTCCAGCGGCAAAGGCGGCGTCGGCAAAAGCACGGTGGCGGTAAACGTGGCAGTAGCGCTGGCGCAAACCGGCGCTAAGGTGGGTTTGCTGGATGCGGATATCTATGGGCCCAACGACCCGACAATGTTGGGTCTGGGGGACGCGAAAGTGATGGTTAGGGACGGGAAAAGCGGTGAAAGCCTCGAACCCGCCTTCAACTACGGCGTCAAATTAGTGTCGATGGCATTTTTAATTGACAAAGACCAACCCGTGATTTGGCGCGGCCCGATGTTGAACGGGATCATTCGGCAGTTCCTCTATCAGGTGAATTGGGGCGATTTAGACTATTTGATTGTCGATATGCCTCCGGGTACTGGAGACGCGCAGTTGACAATGGCGCAAGCGGTGCCGATGGCCGGTGTCGTAATCGTGACTACGCCGCAGACTGTGGCATTGTTGGACTCCCGCAAGGGGTTAAAGATGTTCCAGCAGTTGGGAGTGTCGGTATTGGGAATTGTGGAAAACATGAGCTATTTTGTGCCGCCGGATATGCCCGACAAGCAATACGATATTTTTGGTTCTGGTGGCGGGGAAAAGACTGCTGCTGAGTTGGGAGTGCCGCTGTTAGGCCGCATTCCGCTGGAAATTCCGTTGCGGGAAGGTGGCGATTCGGGGGTGCCGATCGTGGTGGGGCAACCGGGTTCTGCTTCAGCCAGGGAGTTGCGGGCGATCGCGGGCCGCATTGCCGGTAAAGTTTCCGTAGCAGCCTTAGCCTAACAAACTCTCGTTTCTGGGCTTTGCCTCGCGTTTTCCTGTACACGAAGATTTGCCTAGTTCTCAGGCTCTGCTTGGGAACTAGAAACGAGAAAAGGTAAACTATAACCAGCAAACTTAACATTCAAAGAATTATGATTTTTCCAGGTTCGGCAGTTCGAGTTAAAGATAAGGGTGAAATTTACTACGCCTTTCAAGGACAAGTCCAGCGAGTTAGCGACGGAAAGGTCGCGGTACTGTTTGAAGGCGGGAATTGGGACAAGTTGATTACGTTCCGGCTGTCGCAGTTGGAACTTGTGGATGCTACGGCTGGTCGCGTGAAATAGTCAGTAGTCAGCGGTCATTAGTCATTGGTAATTGGTAATGGGTAATTAGTCATTGGTAATTGGTAAAGTACCCAAGACCAGGCTACTAACTGAAGACCCTTGACAACCAGCACAAAACCAATGGCTAATGACTACTAACTAATAACTAATAACTAATAACTAAAACTATGCGTTTACCTTTACCCCAGTTTGCTACAAAAGAGCGCCATCCCGATCGCATTGCTGAGGTAATCGAGACGGCAACTTCGGAGTTTTTGGCTCAATGTTTGGAACCGGAAGACTTAAGCTTTCCTGTGATGCCGCCTTTTGGGAGTTGGGTGAAGGCGGAGGATGAAGAGTCGAAAAATCAAATTTACGGCGTGGTTTATTACGCTACGACTAGCCCGATCGACTCGGTGCACAGAGCTCGCGCTTTGGGTTTGTCGCTGGAAGAGTTGCGGGAAGAACAACCGCAGATTTTTGCGATGCTCAAAACCGAGTTTCGAGTGGCGATTGTGGGGTTTGAGGCTGCGCCGGAAAGGTTCAACGGTCACGGCCCATCGAGGGGTAAAATTTATCAGTATTTGCCGCCGCGCCCGCCACAAATTCACCAGGCGGTTTATCGCTGCGAACCCGATGAGGTGATTGATTTTACCGTGCAATTGGATTTTTTGAGGACGCTGCTGGGGGTGGCTAATGCGCCGGTGGATGCGCTGACGGCGGCGGCGATTCGGGAGATTTATCAGTTGCGGATGCGCGATCGATCTTGGTTGGTGGAAGCGGGGAGGAGTTTGAGTGTTTTGCTGAAGGATGATTATGACAGGTTGCGGGTGATTTTGAGTCAGATTCATCCGTAGGGAAAAGCTGGAATAAGATAATCTGGACTTACGCAACAGTGGCTTGACACGCTACGGATAGCAGTAAGGTGTGCAAAGCGCACCTTACATAATTAGGTTCTACGTCAGTCCCGATCTGGTTTTTTGTGAGGAAAAATATTTTATGTGGGTAGAGGTAACACCGCTGAATCAAGTTCCCGAATCGGGTGTCTTGAAGGTAAAAGTTGACGAAACTTCAGTGATTTTGAATCGTCAAGGCCTGAATGTCACTTGTTACCGCAATGCTTGCACTCATTTAGAATACCCGATCGACATGGGTAAGGTAAGCAGCGGTATCATTACCTGTCCGTTTCATAAGTATCAGTACAAATTAGATACTGGTAGATGTTTGAATGCACCCAGCGATGCCCTGGAATCTTATCCGGTAAAAATTGAGGGCGATCGAGTTTTTGTAGAAATAGATTAGTTATTCGTTATTCGTTAAGTCCGACAGGGGTTTAAGCCCCTGTCTCATAGCTACAGTCGTCTCAAGACGACTGTAGATTAATATTTGATATCAAGTCCGGCTTAAATACCCCCTCACTCTCTTTGTCTGTGGAGGCAGACTTTGTTTGACAAAGAGCGGTTTCAACCGCCGAACCATCGAGGGCGTAGCCAACCCTGATTTATTTTCACCCTACCGTTTTCGCGCGTCGCTGGCGGACGAAAATCACCAAAAGCCCGATCGCACCAACCGCCAACAGCAGCCATTCTTCGGGTTCAGGAACCCCCGAAACATTCAGAGGATTATTCGGCTTAGTTAACTCCTCCTTACCCGATTCTACCTCCCGTTCAAATCGATCGCTCTTAGCTTCCGCTGCTTTTAGCTGTTCCCTTTGCGTGTCATTAACTAACACAATCATCGAAGAATAAGGCGTCACCACTTTGAAATTTTTAGCTACTGCGTGCATCGCATCCAGTTGCGTCAGTTGATTTGAACTTTTCTGCTTGCTAAGTGCAGTTATCAACTGGCGCGCAGCTATCGGTTTAAAGCCTTGGTTTCCGGTATCTTTTAACTCTGCAACTGGCGCCGATTTAGCGGTTTTTTTCGACTGCGGGGTTTTGGCATAACTCCAAACATAGCCGTCAACAACGCTAACTGTAGATTTGCCCGAAGCTGCTGTGGTTGCTACTCGCTGCATCGCCTCTTTCATATCCGTAGCAACTCCGCCGCCGCTATCTTGAATAGCCTTTAAAGTTGCGTCGTCGTAACCGGGGGGCAAACCTCCCAAATGCACTGTCCATAGGGGTGAAGAGATGGAAAGTTTAAGTTTGCGATCGTCCGACAATTCGTAACTATGGCGATCGCTCACGACAAATACAGTATCGTAACTTTTATCGCCCCGCAACTGTGCAAACTGTTGCAGCATATCTTTGAGCTGAATCTTACCGTAAAATGTCAGCTTTGTCGCATCGAAATTGCGTACATATCCCACAAACTTAGGTGGCATTCCGGCAGCGCTGGCGACATACAAATCAACAGCATTTTTGCCTTCTGCATTAGCTTTCAACCATTCAAAAGTCTCTTTTACTTCTTTATTTTCCGCCGCCATGCTGCGAGAAGTATCGAGAATCACTGCAAATTTTTTGCCTTGCGGTAACGAGTAATTTGCATCAGCCAACGGCTTAGCAGAAATGATATTTCCTCCCGGTAAAATCGCCTGCTGCGCTGTTAGAGGTTGCTGTGCGGCTGCGGACAAAAAGGGTGGCAGCCAAGTTTCTATTGCTTCTTTCCCGCTGTATTTGACCTCTTTTCCGGCGATCGCGCGGCGAGTATTTTGGTTCCAAAAAATGTTGCGTTTCTCAGCCAAAACAGGCATAGCCCAACCCTGCGGCTGGCGCATGACTTTGTAAGTAAGCCACAGGTGCATTTCCGTTGGCCCTTCTGTTTGGGTGAATTCTCGTTTGGCCGGGATTGGAAAAGCGCGCAAGCGGTATTGTTTGGGGCCAATTTGTTCTAGCAAAGCCGGATCGACTCTTTCTACTACCTGTTGGTTGTAGACTTGCTGGGCCGCACCGCGAGGCGATACAGTAAATGCAAAACGTTTGTTTAAATCGCCAGTATCGCCCAGCCAAACTCCTGTAACTGCGGCGCTTTCCGGCAGCGAAAAGTAGTAGAATACTTCTTGCAAGTTCGGCGTTTGATTTTTGTAAACTTCGTAGAGTTGAACGTCAGCCCAGTAGCCGTTTTCTTTGACAGTCACTTCTTGCGATTGCAACCATACTTTTTCCTGATTGACATTCAGCAAACCCGCTTTAGCTTCTTCCTGGTTTGAGGTTGACTGTACCGCGTGTTTTACTGCTTCTGTGTCGCCTTTTTGCAGTTCCGTATCGAAGAATTCGCCGTAGAGTTTTTCGGCTTTTTCCACATCAGCACTAAAGCCTTGATACAAAAACGGCGACATTAAAAAATTATAGCTGTTCTGCAAAGTTTGAGCCGCGCCGTCAGGGAAAATCCAACTATTTTTGTATATCTCATAAATGTGGTTGTTTTCTCCTACAGTGCTCAGGTAGCGGTAAGGGGACAAATAAGCGTTAACTAAGCCCGCTCGAATCATATCAGACTTGGCTAATAAAGTTTGGCGGCTGCTGTCGTTTGCGGGGTGATTCGCTAGCATTTTCAGTGCTGCAACTTGTGGCTGCTGCTGCAAAGCGGAGAAAATAGCCAGCCAAGCTGCTATGACTCCCAAACTTCCGATTAGCGCTTTATTTTTCCCGTATTGTGCAGCAAAACTCTGCCATATTTTCCGCCCGGAATGAATGTAGAGAAAGCCGTATAGCGAAGGCATGACAACGAATAAGCTACAGGTTAAACCAAACAATATAAACGATAGCGGTATCCAAATTAAAGCCGAGGCCCACGCCCCGTATTTAAACATTTCCAGAAATTGTGAAACCCATGTAAACTTAAAAAATTGAATGACGACAAATAAGAGTCCATAAAGTGTATACAATGCCACAGGTACAGCGTAATAAAGCAGCAATGTTGCCGCCCAAGTGCCAACTACTACCATTAAACTGTGACATCCTAATTGCAGCCACGCACTTCGCTTTTCTCCGATTAATCTGAAAATACGAGGCTGTTTATTATGGGAATTCTGGGAATCGAAAATATTTTGAACATTTTCTCTTTTACCCAGATATCCGTACAGCATTTCCACTGAAAATGCTGCTATGCACAAAGCAATAGTAGCGATAATCTGAGAACTAGCTGGAGTGAGTTCTCGTAGCAGGAACAAGCGGAGCAAACAAAGTAAAAATAACGGTGCTTCTACGCCGTAAAACCAACGCATTAGCTGTAGGGGTTGCTTGCTAAAACGCCTCGCTCCTATTACTGTACATACGGTGGGTACTGCGATCGTAGCTGCCATCGTCAAAGAAAACTCTAGCGGGATGGTGCCATCGATTGTGGCCTTAATTAATGGCCCTCCTATAATAGGCAAAATTCCCAAGTAAACAATCGACAAAAAGGTCAAGTTCCAGATCCAAAAAATTGCTTGAAAAATTCCATCAAATACCTGTTTGATTTTCATTTATTTGTCCTGATAAGCTTTGTTTAACGGTAGTGTATACATCACTCACCAACTCTTTTACTTCATAATTTTCTGCTGGTAGCGAACTGTCAAATAAAATGGAAACTAGCACCCAATTGTGATTTTTGTGAATGATATCACTGCCGATACGAGAGATGAAGTTATCGGTAGTTAGCTGTGCAGATTGCAGCCAGTATGCTGCTGATAATTGGTAGTTTTTGAGAGACAGCCAGCGCCCTGTTACTGAAGGAGTTAGTTGTTTTTTTTCTATGCGATTGACGGGAATTCCGCTCGCTACAAAACACAACTCCGGGGCGTGATAAGTTTGCCAGGATGTGCTCGCTACTGTGAGCATGGAACCGCGCAAGTTGCCGGCGATAAATCGGATTTTTTGTGTTTGCGTGTCTGGATAGTTGCCAAAGAATTTTTGTTCGCTAGGATTGAGGGAAATCGACTCTGATTTAATGTATTCAGGTAATGTTAAAGGTGCGATCGCCATTTTTGACGTTTCTACATGAGACAGTTGAGCCATGACTGCCAAAACTGTCACTGCTGCAATTATTCCGGGTGTTGCTAAAGGGTGATTTGGGAGTATTCCTGAGTTTGGTTTTGCAGAAATACCGCTGGTTTTTTCTGGCTGAAATTTCGGTACTCGTTGCAGCATTAACCAGGTCACAAAACAAGCACAGACTAAACCGACTATCCCCAGTGGAACGTGCATAATTTTTGCTAGGTTTTGCTGTTTAAACACTTCTGAAACCAGGACTAACACGGCAACCCGCGCAGCGTTAGCACACACCAACATTAAGAGATTAGCAGCGCCGACTGCTACCCATCTTAAACTCAATTTACGGCCTTCCAGCCAGGTAGCAGCTAGCAAAAATAGTGTTCCGACTAATAGGGTTTTAATGCCACTACAAGGCACGTCAACGTGAGCTATGCCGTTTTCCAAAACGATAATATCATAAGAAGAAATAGCCCCAATGTGCAGCATTGAGAGCAAGTGTTCTACTACCTGAGCAGTCAGCACTCGCGCCGGCAAACCTAATCCGCTATTCAACTGACTGTTGAATGGTAAAATACAAGCCAGCAAGCCCGCAACTGGCAAGTTTTTTTGCCAAAAGTTCTGCTCCACCAATAAGCCGCACAGCCCGTAAGTTCCGAGGATAAATAGCAGGACATTAACTGGTTTGATATCAATTATGTACTGAAGGGCGATCGAGCAAATACCCGCACCCAACATCAACAGCAGCGGATATCGCCTCAAAACGAAATTGGGTGAAAATCCTGGCGGGCGATCCTCTTCGAGGGCTGCGCTAACGGAGTTCCCGCTCGATCGCACTACTAATGCTACAATCAAAAAACCAATTACTATCTTGTACAGTGTGGGTATCTCAACAAACGAGGATAACAGCCACTTAACTGCCGAGATATTGGCCCAAAACCAAGCAAGGGCTAACAAACAAGGAGCCAGCCAAACCAAATTAACCCCAGAATTGGGACTGACAGCATCTGGAAGGTCAGAATTGGGAATATTGGTGCGCTGCATGATACCGCTTGACATTCAGGTTGGTGACATCTTAGCTCAGCAAAATTAGTAATGTCTAGACCGGTTATTTAAGTTTTGTCAAGCTTCGATTTTCTCTACAGAGAAGCTAGCGTTATAATAATTAATTTTAGCGGAGGTAAAAATGAGCGAAAAAAGCCCAGGATACAAAATTGTTAGCGATAACCGACAAGCGCGCCACCTCTATGAAATTATAGAGACATACCAAGTGGGCATAGAGTTGAAGGGAACCGAAGTCAAATCAATTCGGGAAGGAAAAGCCAATTTACGGGACGGATATGGCTTAGTTCGGAACGGCGAACTGTGGCTGATCAACGTTCACATTTCGCCTTGGAGAAGTGCTAGCAACTATTTTAATCACGAGCCCCGCCGCACCCGTAAATTGCTGATGCACAAGCAGGAAATTCGCAAATTAATCGGCAAAGTCGAAGAAAAAGGTTTGACTTTAGTGCCGTTAAAAATGTATTTGAAAGGCGGCTGGGTAAAACTCGATATCGGTTTGGGTAAAGGCAAAAAACTGTACGACAAGCGCGAAGATTTGAAGAAACGCGAAGACAAGCGAGATATGGAAAGAGCTATGAAGCAATTTTAGTCATCCGTCATTAGACATCTCCGAAAAAGAAACTGAAACCTTTGCTACTCAAAGGGTGAAATTGAATTTCGGAAGATGTTTATTAGTCAGGAGTAATTAGTAATTAGTGATTAGTGATTGTCCCTAGGGATGGATTATTTTAGCTCGCGTTTGGTTAATTACTTATCATAATATTTCTCAATATCTGCCCTTCAGGATTTTGAGGGCTTCCATCGTCACTACAAACTTAATTAGAGTTATTTCACCGGAGTCCATCCCATCGGCTCTCTTGGGGTTGTGCTGGAAACGGTAGTGTGAGCGCCTCCCTCACCCACGCTTTCGGACTCCTACCACCAGAAGTTTTATTTTTATAATCGCCTAAAACTCAGGCGAGCCATCTTATCTCCTAATACAGTCGCATATGGACGATCCTCGCGTAACAAGTAAGTATTATTACTTATCGATCGCCAACAGTCGTGCCTTCTTCCGGGTTCCGGCTTCCCGGTTCTTTTTTTTTGAAAATATCCGGATGGCTTGTGGAGCCCCATGAATGATTAACCTATGCTCGAATACATCTGTGTAGTGGGGCTTTACCCAACCATTCGGCTGTCGACTGACAAACCCTTATGAGAAATCGGCTCAAACCTGAGCCATTTCGTAAGATTATGACGCCATTAGGGTGGCAATTAA
The DNA here is from genome assembly GCF_036701435.1 of Microcoleus sp. Pol12A5. Taxonomy (NCBI): domain Bacteria; kingdom Bacillati; phylum Cyanobacteriota; class Cyanophyceae; order Oscillatoriales; family Microcoleaceae; genus Microcoleus; species Microcoleus sp. Pol12A5. The sequence goes on along the minus strand of NZ_JAUBQU010000012.1, from coordinate 11,468 downwards.
ATATGGCAAGCTAAATATCGCCCAAATCTCAAGTTAAAAAATGCTAAAAATCACACCATTAGCTAACATTTTCAATGCCATGAAAGAGCCAGCAAAAAAGCATCACAACTCCAGGTGGGGAGCCTTATTGCTGATGCTAGCAGTAGGCTTTAGCGGCTGGAAAATTGCTTTGCCGGAACTGGCATCTTTGTTTAATAATATTGCGTTTGAAAACTACAAAGCCAATCGATTAGCGGATACTCAAAAAGCATATGAGTTAGCCCTCTGGGTAGATCCAAAAAGCCGAACAGCTCTTTACAATTTAGGATGGCTTTGCGAAGAAGTACAAGATTTACAGTGCGCCAGAGGAAAATATCTGCAAGCTGCAAAACTCGGTCTGCCTGCTGCTTACAGCAATCTGGCTCGATTATATATAGTCGATCAAAAAAACTATCCGGCTGCGGTTCACTTCCTGTGGCAAGGTTTGAAATTAGCTGAGGACGATCAAGTAAAATATTCTTTACTCAAAAACTTGGGATGGGCTCGCCTGGAACAGGGTCGATATTCAGAGGCATTGCAACATCTGAATGAAGCGATTAAACTTGATAGTGAAGGACCCGCAACTTACTGCTTAAAAGCGCAAGTCCTAGAAAAAATGAAAAATACGAAGGAAGCGCTACCGCAGTGGAAAATTTGTCTAAAGTATGCGGATTCTCAAGAATTCGATGAGGATATATGGATAGGGATGGCACGTCAACGATTAAACGAGGAAAAAACAAATAAATGAAACGCACAGTTTTGTTTTCATCAACCATACTGGCAATTATAACGGTACTGGAGCTAAGTCAAGCCTCAACAGCACTGCCAACTCCTTCGACTGTTAAAATTACCGTTAATGAATCAGTCGAAACGCCGTTCGACTCCAATCAAGCGAGGAGGTGGCGGTGCAGAGATAGAGATGGTGGAAAATATCCGTGTCCCAGATTCATCATGCCTTCGGAGAGCGAAGAATAAGAGTTATTTTCAATAAATTTTGTAGAGTGTACCATCACCACTTTACAACAACAGGTATGTAGTATGTATTAGTAGTATGTAGGGTGCGCCCTCCGCACCTTATAGCATTTGAGATGTGAGATTAAGAATTGAAGAATTGGAAATAACTTATGGCTATAATGGTTTGCAGCTTGCATAAAGCTGCATTCTTTTTTTTGCACTGATATAACTCTCAATCATTGCTGTGTCGGCTATTGCTGGAATCCGCACTGGGCGGGGAGAAAGCCCCGCCAGCAATTTTATCTACTCGGCCTCCGTCAAAGCTGAATCTTGCTGCTGATGCGAGTTGCTGTAAAAACTAGCAATAATCGCCACCATCAACCACCAAAGCATATTAACTTCCGGCCGGTACCAAACTGTATCGACAAAACCGTGGGCCATCATGCCGGCTAAAGTTGCGATCGCCCCAATCAACCAGAACCCCTGATTCGATTTGAGATTTTGGATTTGAGCTTCTTTCTCTAAACTAGAGATTTTAAATTGTGAATCCCGCAGATGTTTGATCTGCAACAAACCTTGATTGACGGTGACAGTCATCAGCCAAAGGAAACACATTAAACCGATAAAACCGGTTTCCACCGCAATTTCCAGCAGCACGGAATAAGCGCTCAAAGCAGTGAATTTGGGCCTCATATAAAGCGGATAAACTTTATTAAAAGCAGTGTTTCCCGGCCCAATTCCGAGAATGGGTCGATCGCGAATCATGTCAACCACCGCCGTCCAAACATTAATCCGAAAATTGTTACTGCTGTCATCTCGGCCGATAAACATACTCGAAACTCGATCGCGCAGAGGCTCCAATAAAGCCACTCCCAAAATTAAGGCTCCCGCCAAACCTCCTAATCCTAACGGCAGCGCCCAAGTTCGCCAGAACCGAGGCATCAAAGGGCTGTACCAGTACCACAGCAGCACTAAAAATACCACCAGTAGAGCCACAAAACCGATCCAAGCACCCCGGCTGTCCGTGTAGCGCAAACACGCGCAATTCACCACCAGCATCGTCAGCGCTAAAACTTTTGTTCCCCATCCTTTCCACACAAAAAGTGCGGCGGCGCTCAATGCAATAGCAGGAAGCAAATAAGAACCCAGCAAGTTTGGATTGCCCAAAAAGCTGTAAACTCGCGTGACATTGGCTTGAGTAGAAGTCGGATCGTTCCAAGTAGCTAATGGTGGCACTTTATCAATCCACTGCCGCACGCCGTAGAAACTGACAATTAAAGAGACGTTCAAAAATACGGCAATTAACCACGATCGCCAACGGGGCGATCGCAATATCCGAGCCATCAGCGCAAAAAACAGCAAATACAGCGTTAGCTTGCTCCAACCAGTAGCAGCGGCGACTTTCACCGGCGACATCGCCGTTGCGACAGTGGCTATGCCCCAGTACAGCAGAACCAGCAAATGAATCGGCGTGAAGGGGATCTCGCGATCGTCCGAAACAGTCAGCAGCACCCAAAATGCAGCGCTAGCCGCCATCAACACCCCCACCAAGGCATTGTTTACAAACGGCGCCAAACCGAAAGTCAAGGCCAGCAAAACAAAACCCAAGGGTTCGGCCCACTGCATCAGCCAGCTACTCTGCCGCCAACTGCGTAAAGAGCCGATCGCCAAATTGAATAAATAACTTCTACTTTGCCACTGAGAGAGCGGCAAATTTGCCAGAGTTAACTGTTGCCAAACTGAATTCATTTTTAGATTAATTATTGGTAATTGGGAATTGGGAATTGGGAATTGAGTCTAAAAGCATGGACAATTGGTAGTAACTCCTATCTTGCGCCATTCTTCCTTAAGGCTTTTCTGGTCGGCTCCCCAAAGAATAAATTTCTTGTGGGGGGAACGCGATGCCGCGCATAAAAGCCTTATTGAGAATGGTGCAACATCTCAGTATTAATTAACAAATGACTTGTTTCTTCTTCCTTCTTCTTTCCATCCGTTACATCCGTTAGAAAATCCGTTGCCGAACTTCCTTCTTCCTTCTTTAACCTTCCAACAATTCCGTAGCATTTGTGCAGGGCAGCCAGAGCACGTAGCGATATCCAGATTCCGGGGCGCCTTGAATTGAGAGTTCACCGCCTTGAATTTCCACCAACTGGCAGCAAAGCAGCAGCCCCAAGCGTTCCCTGGCTCCATAACCAGCTAACACCGGTGCGGTATCCTCGGCATTCTGGGCCACCAAATCCGCCAACTCAGAAAACGCCAGCGTTAATCGCTGCGAACCCTGTGTCGGGAGTGGCGCTTCGAGTCCGAGGGAGTCGGTTTCCGAGTGCAATGGCGAACCGCTAAGAGATCCGGCCTTCAACAAGTAGTCGGTGTAGAGTTTAGCATGGGGCAAACTTTCCCCTAACCAAGGATGAAAAACCCAAACTCCAATGTTGATACCGTCTTCTTTCCGAGAAACGTGGACTCGAATCACGCTGCCTGCGCCAGCAGATTGAATAATGCTAAAAATTAAGTGGTGCAGCATTTGCTGAACCTTATCTTTATCCACCAACCAGATGCGCGACCCGGGCCCCATCGACAAATTAATTTCTTGCTCTCGTCTACTTGCCACCGACGACAGGATTGTCACAACCTGTTGGCACAAAGTTTCTATATCGACTGCGGTTCGCTTCAAGGTGAAAGCGGAATCGTCTAGTTCTGCCAGTTCCAAAATTTCTTCAACTAGCGATCGCAAAGAGCGGCTGCTGTCTTGGATCACGTCAATATATTCTTTTTGCTTGCTCGTTAAGGGGCCATAAATTTCTTGTTTCAACACGCTTGCCATGCCGAGGACAGAAGTGAGCGGTGTGAGCAATTCCTGCGCTAAATTATTCAGCAGTTTTACTTTAATTGAGTTAGTAGACAAATCGATAGGTTTGTTAGTCATCGCTAATTTTTATTGGTTCATTGTCGAGCGAGGGTTTGCGGTTCATTAGACCTATTCCAAAAGTCTATAACAATCTGTTTATAATTCACCACAAAAAAACTTAGTGAAGAAAAATATATATTCCTTCTTCCCTAGAAGCTCTTCCTTATTTGAGTAATTAAGATTTAATCATTGCTTCTAAAGCTGATTGCAAGTCTTGAGTGAGTTCGGCAACTGCTAACCTGCGGCTGGTTTGATATCGATCCCAACGATCGCTCACTGATATAGGTTCGCCCACGGTCATTTGTACCTGCTGTTTGCCCAACTTCGGTCTGCCGAAAGGATTTCCCCCTTTGATGCGAGCCAGTACGTCCCACAGCAGTAAAGTTGTTTCTGCCAAACGTTCTGCTGTCAGTTGTTCTGCGACGTACCTGCCCGTGACGGACACGAAACTTTCTACAAGTCTCATGTGCCACATCCGAAGGCTTGCTTCTTCAGCGAGGCGATCGGCTAATCCTCTTTCTAAGGGAGAAAGTGCTGCAATATCTTTGATATCTTCTCGGTAAATATAATCCCAGCCTGCTTGTTCCACACGGCGGCAGCGGTCTATTAAACTGCCTTTGGGCTTTAAGTTAAAATATTCTTCTGCTACTTGCAAACCCACATCTAACAGGGCTTTCAGTCGAGCCATCATTACTTCATTTCCCGAATCATTTCCCGTTTTTTCTGGTAGCGATAATGATATTAAAATAGATGTTTCAGGCTGTAAATTTTTATGATAAAAACGGCTGTAAAACTCTTCCATTACTGCTAGTAAATGGCTGCCCAGTCGAATCAGGCGCAGATATTGGAATTTATGATTGTGGTTTTCGGAATCGGGATTTGCGGTCTCTAAATTAGCGAGATCGGTGCGTTCTAAGGGTGGCAGTCCGCAATCAATTTCTAATTGAGTTAAAAGTTTTTCTAGGGGTTGCCAAGGTGGGTTGACATAGCGGTATTGAATGCCGATCGGCACAATTAAAACTTTTTCAGTGCGTCCGGCTTTCAGCAAATCTTCAACGCACCAGAAGCCCATTTGAGCAATTCCCGGTTCAAGGGGACTAACTATTTCATTGTGACCGTTGGTAGCGCCTTCTGGGGCGGCGGCGATCGGGAATTGGCTGTTGGCAAATAAATTGCGGGCCGATCGCAATCCGACGCGATCGATCTTCCCGCGAACAATCGGAGTGCCACCGAGTTGGGAATACAACCAGCCGACTCCTGCACCGGCCCACAGGGGAATGCCGCGATCGTAGATAAAGTGGGAATGTACCGGGAATTGCAGGGGAATGCCTTTGGCGCGCGCTGCCTGGGGAACGAGTTTCCAAATTAGTTGTCCCAAACAGTAGGGATCGTCTGAATTGGGGTGGCGGAAGGCTAGCAAGAAGCGAACTTTCTGATTTTGAAATTGGTGGAAGAGTTCGGCGAGGGTTTCGACATTTTCGGCTTGAACGTGGCTGATACTCGTCCGAAATCGCAGCCACCAAGGGAATATTTGCTTACAACCTTGCATCACTAGCGGGTTGTAGGCTGGGGGTATGAATTCCAGCGGCGGCTGAACTTGGCTAATTGAATTGGGCATTTTGGGATTTTAAATTTTAGATTTTAGATTACTAGGTTGGGGTAAAAACTGCCAATTTTTAGAATGCTGAAGTTTTTTTATTAACCGCAGAGGACACAGAGGACACGGAAGAAGAGAGGAGATAGCAAAGCGTGTCAATTTAACGTCAAAAGTATGACCCGTCTTGGATTGAATATCATGTCGAGTCGATCGACCCCAATATTTTGGTCGGGGCGGGTTTACGGGGTTTCTGGCTTATATTACAGATCGGGGGTGAACTAACCCTGACAAGAATTACGATTATTTTACAGGACTAGATATGAAACCATCATATTTTTTACCCCCCTGTCCTTGACAAGGGGGATGCGAGGGGGTCAATCAATTTTAGATTTTATATTTTAGAATTGAAGCATTGATCCCACGGATAAATTCGAGGGCTTGCTTATCGGATACAGGTTTTTTATCTCTCCACGGAAGAATCCGGGGGCTTGTATCCTGGATGCTTTCGGTCAGAAACTCGACTAAAAACGAGATTTATTCTCAGTTTCAGCCTTGAACACAAATTTTTGCCATCCAAAATCTAAAATCTAAAATCCTATTGTGCGGCTTCAAATATCATTTCTTGGAAGTTAATGACATCCGATCGCGGATCGCAGTGGGTGACTTTGACTTCTAGCCGATCGCCTATTTCGACCGATCGACCAAATCGCATTGCCAATTCTAAACCCAACTCTTCCAATAAAATCAATCCCAGATTGCTGTCTTCCCTCAACCAGCGCAGCATTAAAGCTTCCCAAACTTCGTCTGGGTTGCGCCGCAAATATTCCAATCCCCAATAGCGGTTAGTTTGGCGTTCGACAGTGGATGCTTCTTTAACTGCGGTGCCGAGACACATCACAATGTCCTGTATTTCTTCAGCGGAAAAAGGCAGTGGTTCGCCCCGCAGGTGGGCTTTGATTTGGAAGTGAGTCAGCAAGTCGGTATAGCGGCGGATCGGGGAAGTAACTTGAGTGTATAATTCCAAACCCAAGCCGGCGTGGCGTCCGGGGGTAAGGCCCATTTCGCTGCGGGGCATACACCGGCGCAGGGCGCAAGCGCGGGCGGGGCCTGCGGGCACGGCCAGCAGTTCTTCATCGGGAGGAAGTTCGGGCTGCGGCTGATAGCGGTAGGGTATGGGCAGGTTGTGAGCTTGACCGTAGCGGGCGGCTAGTTCGCCTGCTAAAATCATCATTTCGGCTACTAGCATCCGGGCTGTGGAGTCGTCGATGACGTGGATTTTGATGTCGTCGCCGTTGACTTTGATGACTGATTCGGGCATGAAAATGCTGATTGCGCCTTGGGCTTCCCGCCATTTTTGCCGCAGTTTGGCCGCAGAGGCGATCGCTGCTATTTCTGGTTCTGCTTCGATTCCCAACTCCAGCATTTCGTCTACGTCATCGTAGGTCAAGCGGTAGGTGGGTTTTATGGTGCTGATGTGGATGCTGTAATCTTGAGCCGCGCCGATTTCGTCTAAGGTGACGCTGAAGCTGAGCGCGCTGCACTCTTTGCCTTGAATTAAACTCATCGGCCCGGTTGCCAAAGCTGGGGGAAACATGGGGATCATTCCCGTGGGCAGGTAAACCGTAGTGGTGCGCTTTCTGGCTTCGAGGTCGAGTTCGTCTCCGGGGGAAAGCAGGCGGGTGGGATCGGCGATGTGTATCCATATCCGCTGCTGGCCGTTTTCGAGGAATTCTAAGCTGAGGCCGTCGTCGATTTCGGTGGTGCTTTCGTCGTCGATCGTGTAAACCTTGAGGTGAGTTAAATCGAGACGATTTGTGTCGGAGTCGGTTGGGGGATTTTCTAGGCAGCGTTGGGCCACTTCTAATACCTTTGCGGAGAATTGTAGGGGAATTTGGCTGCGCCGCAAAAACAGGTTTTCGTGGGTACTCCACAGGCCGAGATCGACTAGGAGACCAAATGCTGCTTCGGGGTTTTCGGACCGTTGTAAGCTGGCTAAAGTTTCTAAGGCTGGGGTGCGGTGCGTTGCTTCTTCTCCGAGGAGGGCAAAGCGTTCTAGGGCGTCGAGGCGAGTTCGATCGCTGTGTTCCCAATCTACATTTTCCCCTGCCAGCCGCTGTTTGACTCGATCCCAAAATCCTTGGGATTCTTGGTGTCGCTGCTGTTCTACTTCTTGCTGGTGTTTGATTTCGGCTACTTGGGCTGCCGGTCGCGGTTCGTAGCGATCGCCCTTTTGTTTGAAATACAGTTTGTCTGTTGATAGCAAACAGTAAGCCGCGTAACACTGGGCGGGACTGCGTTCCGAAAATAGCAGCATTGCCAGGGCTTCGGGATCTGTGGTTTCTCCGTCGCCGACTAAAAGTTCCCAAGCGACTTCCAAACTCGACGGATCTGAGTATGCTTCTACTTCTTTGAGAAATTTGGGAATATCGGAGGGTTTGTAAGTTTCTCCGACTACTTCGTAGGTGATTTGTTTGGGCGGTATGCTGTGCGGTTGACCGTTTTCGTCTACCACGACCCAGTTTTTCTTGCCGTCGGGGCGATCGGCAACTGCCAGACGGCGGTCGCCGTGCACTCTAAATTCTACTAACGTTCCCTTCTCCACTTGCCAGCTTTATATTTGAGATTTTGGATTTTTACAGTAGCCACTTATCGAGTTTCGAGCTTGCGATTTTAGATTTTGGATATTGGCAATTTTTCTGGTCAATTGTGAAAGTTAAAATCTAAAAAGTTGTTTTTTCTTCTTGCTTTTTTTTAACTTCTGACTTGTGATTAAGACTTGCGCTGCGGCTACTCTTAACCCTTTTTTGCGATTATTTAGCTGCATTCTTGCTGCACTATTAATGACAGAAAGACGTTCTTTTTGCGCAAGTCTTATTCCCAGTCCAAAATCTAAAACCCAAAATCCCAAATCCTGTTAACCTTCTTGGTTTACGAAGGGCATCAAAGCTACAATTCTTGCTCTTTTGATGCTTCTGGTCAGGTCTCGCTGCTGTTTGGCAGTCAAACCGGTAATCCGGCGGGGCAAAATTTTACCGCGTTCTGTGACGTATTTTTTGAGTAAATCGACATCTTTGTAGTCGATAGGGTCTCCAGGTTTGATGGGCGAAACGCGCCGGCGAAAGTAAGTCATGGTTTGTTGTTTGTTGACTGTTGTTTGTTGACTGTTGATTGTGAGTTTTTAGTTATTAGCCGTTAGTTGCTAGCCGTCAGGAAAGCATTGGTTAGTTATCTGCTTTTTGCCGATCAATATCAATTGCCAACAACTGATGACTGATGACTAAGGACTAATGACTAATCACTACTTGATCTCTTTGTGGGCCGTGTGCTGGTTGCAGTGGGGGCAGAACTTTTTGAGTTCCAGCCGCGCCGTCGTGTTGCGACGGTTCTTGGTGGTGGTGTACCGAGAGACGCCTTTTGAGCGTTTGCTTACGTTTGTACGGCACTCAGTACACTCTAGAGTAATTATGATGCGGACGCCTTTAGCCATAATTCTAAATAAATTTCGACTAATTTAAACACAATTTATTATCTTCTCACATTGCTCTGCACTTGGTCAAGCAATCTTCTAACTTTGATGTCTAGGGAGTAGCCACGGCGGGCTCCGACGATGATCGTCCCGCCGATGCGATCGTGGAAAGCTTGGGGAAACCTTTCGGTGGAGGTGAGGGCAACGCTACAGTCGATCGCCAGGGGCAGAATCAGCAGCAAGACGGCGGCGTTGGTAGATGTGATCCCAGCTATACCTGCGAAGGCTAAGGCGGCGCAAAAGCCCAGTAAGGCTTCGCGCTTGCAGAGTTCTTGCACTCCGGGAGTCCGGTGGAATCTGGTATCGGCAATTTTCATGTCCAAGGCCCAGCGCCCGATACTTTGACCTTGGTTTTTCCTGACGATGGCTACGCGCAGGATCAGCCACAGCAAAACAAAAAATATCGTTTGGACGATCGCATTAGTGCCCAGAAGCAAACTGGGCAGCCAAACAGCGATTCCGTCGATGCAGAGGGCCGCGGCGCGGCGGCCGAGGGATACTTTGGGAAGGAGAGGAACTAGGTCGGAACTCATAGGCAAAAAGGTCGATCGCCACTAGCTACTTTTTCATATTAAGCGGTGGATTAATCGATCGGCATCAATGGGGCGTAACTCAACTTCCAAGCCAACCGCTAATTATTCAAGCTGAAAATGGATTTTCGCCAATTCCCAACTGCTTTTTCGAGTTTTCCACTTCTTCCCAAAGTTTTTGTATTTGAGTAAATGCCTGTTCCACAGAGATTTTACCGTTAGATGTCAAGGAACTGATGTAACCCACTCGCTGAGAAAACTCTTGTAAATTCGCATTAAATACCAAATTCTCTGGCTTTACTTCACCGTAATAGCGATTTTGAGGATATAAAAAATTTGAATTTGCTACCATTGCTTTAACCTCGCCTGAAAACTTGTTTCCTGAACTAATAGATATTATAAACCGCGATGACCTTCTAAAGTTGTGTTGTAAGTAGCAGAAGTCATGTGACATTTGGCGAACTTTTTTGTGATGGCTATTACACCGACAGATCGGGGGAACAAAAACCTCCGTAATTTCACTTGTACAATTTACGCAGGCGGGGTCAACAACTAAGTTTCTGCCTTAAGGCTTATAACTTCGGATTTGCCGTCCCAACCAGGTTTTTGTTAGTGCAGGACTGAGTTATTGAAATAAGTGACAAAAAAACCAAAAATGGATAATATTATTGCAGACATCAATAGTTAGATTTTTAGTAAAAAACTGCATAATGTCTGCAAATGCGCGTCATCAGAGCATGGTAGTGGTTGAAAACTTAACTTTTATTTGCGGTCTGCTTTCCACCCTGTCCATTTTACATCAAGTTGCTCGGCTCAATATCAAGGTTGAAAATGCAATGAGACAATGCACTAACAAGGCATTGGACAGTAATTCGCAGGAGGTTTTAGGACAATGGTTGACTACTCGCTTTTCACATTGAAGCTTTTCTCGGCACTAGGCAGCGGGCTGATGGCTGGAGTCTTCTTCGCCTTCTCGACGTTTGTGATGAAAGCCCTTGCCCGACTCCAACCAGCACAGGGTATTGCCGCTATGCAAGCCATCAATATAACGGCGATCGCTCCTTTATTTATGACGGCGCTATTCGGAACGGCTGCCGCTTGCATCTTTCTGGTTATCTCGTCGCTGTTAAAGTGGCATCAACCCGGTGCCTCTTACTTGCTCCTTGGCAGCCTGCTCTATCTTGTCGGTACTATAGGAGTGACGATCGCGTTCAATGTGCCGCTAAATGATGCGCTGGCGACTGTCGATCCAAGCAGCACTGAGGGTGCGAGCCTATGGGCTAGATACTTGAGCGACTGGACGTTCTGGAATCATGTTCGGACGGCTGCGGCGCTTGCGGCATCGGCTTCACTTACCATTGCGCTCTGTTATCGAGCGGTACAATTTTAATTTTACATTTTTAATTTTGATCGATCGCGGGATAGATGCGATCGCAAAAACGAAATTTATTGAGGAGGGTAATTATATGGTTGTGCTGGTGGGCGGTCATCTTGATGTTGCTCATAAGCGTCTTTATTTGAATTAAAAGAAGCAAATAAAATAAACATTATTATCAGTAGTATGATACCTCCACACCCAGACGAAGTATTTTTTTGAGAAGGATCATCCTGTAATTGATTTGGGTTTTCGGTATTATATTCAATGTTTTGAGTAATATCTTGGGTATTATATTCAATGTTTTGAGTAATATTTTGGGTATTATATTCAATGTTTTGACCAGTTCTATAAACTTCCCTAATTTTTATTGCCGCGTTTGGATCGCTAAGATATTCAAGATATGCACAGGCAAACTCAACAATTGCTGTTGTATCTACACCTCTTCTACTTTTCCATACCCATGTTCCGTATTGAGTTACATATAGCAATCGCAAATGGTTTGTAAACCATCAATTATGTATAATGAGGTAGGTGAATCTAAGTAGGAGTCGAAATGT
>NZ_JAUBQU010000123.1:0-17901 GCF_036701435.1 Microcoleus sp. Pol12A5 | reverse complement strand
TCGCGTAGCCTCGATCTTTACCCCACTCTATCCAAGCTGATGCCATCTGTTTTACCCTTCCCCTTTGTTCCGGTTTAATGGGATTTTCACCCGTAATTTCATTCAATGCAGCTAACCAGTAAAGGGGATTTTTTTTGAGTTCCGCTAGCAACAGCGGCACGATTTGATAACCCATATTAATAATTTCCTGATATGCAGGATGCTGAGACATTTGAGCTGTCGAAGACATTCCCCCAACTTCACTCTGCCATTCCGTAGCAAGAGTATAAAATTTGTCAATTACCTCGATCGCAATTTCAGCATTTTGATTGCAAATATCTCGATCGGTATTTGCTGCGGGATTTTCTCGTTGCGCGATCGAGCTTTCAATGTTCATCAAGACTAATTCTTCGATGGATACATTCATCTGGGCAGCAACTTTTTGTAGCTTCAGCATCAGCCGGTCTGAAATGGCGATCGAGATGGTGTTCATCGTTAAATACCTGATTTATAATTAACCACAGAGAACGCAGAGATTACAGAGAGGGGGAGAGAATATCGAGGGAATACTAAAATCGGAATTGATATCACCCGCCGATTTGAGACATAGTGCGGCTGTAATTTCCTTGAGTAGTTCCCGAATCTCGCTGTTTGAAATTAATCTCCGGTTTCATCTCTAATATGTGCCGCACTCGATCGCGCAATTCGCCTGTAGACACCCCATTCCGTAAAGCAGTTTTCAAGTCAATTTGCCCCGTTTCGTTCAGCAGACAAGGCCGCAGCCACCCGTCAGCAGACAAACGCATCCGGTTGCAGCGATCGCAAAAACACTCGGACATTTGGCTGATAAATCCTAAAGTACCCTTCGCCCCCGGAATTTGAAACACATCCGCCGGCCCGTTACCGCGCACTCCCGACTCGGCTAACCCGTATTTGTCGCTAATTTGTTGCCGCAATTCTGCCGAAGCTACCCAACCTTTATCGCCAAATAAATCCCCATTCCCGATCGGCATAAACTCAATAAATCGAACGTGCCAATTCCGGTTAATTGTTAACGCCGCTAAATCCAATATTTCGCTGTCATTCACACCGGGAATTACCACAACATTCAGTTTCAGCGGGTCGAATCCTGCTTGATAAGCCGCTTGAATTCCCTCCCAAACCTGCGTCCATCGCGATCGTCCCCGACTACCAATTATCTTATCAAAAGTCTCCGGTTCCAAGGAATCCAAACTAATATTAATCCGGCGCAAACCAGCATTGTAGAGATTTTCGGCCATTCCCGCCAACAAAAAGCCATTAGTTGTCATTGACAAATCTCGCGTTTCCGGCATTGAGGCGATCGACCTTACCAATTCCACCACCCCAGGCCGCAGCAGCGGTTCCCCACCAGTCAAACGAAACTTAGTAAATCCCACGGGTATAAAAACTTCGCGCAGCAGAGTTAGCAATTCCGAGTGAGTTAACAACTGCTGCTGCAATACATAGTCCAACTCGCTACCTTCCGGCATACAGTAGAGACAGCGGAAGTTGCAGCGGTCTATCAAGCTAATCCGAAGGTAGTCTACGGTATCCATGTCAATAGTTTGTAATATTATTTAATTATAAATGCTGACTCGATTTTCTGCAATTATTGATAGAGAGCAATAAACCTGCATCAAATTCTTTTCACCTTCCCCCTCCTCTCTTACTCTGCGCCCTCTGCGCCCTCTGCGGTTAATAAAAAAATATCATTCACAACTCAAATAAACTTGCTAAATATATGTTCTTTGAATTTGAAGCTGATTTTGTCGAAGCTTTGCGCTGTATCCCCATGCAGGTACGTCTGAAATTAGATACTTGCGGCATTAAATTAAAGTTGCAGGATTGGAATCATTTTAACCAAGCAGAACGTCAAATGCTTGTAGAGAAACCTTGCTTGACAGAAGCAGAAATTATTGATTACCGGGAAAAGCTAAATCAAATATTAATTCAACACACAGGCAAACCGGGAACTGATTTGGCGGTTGATGAAAATCCCCCGTGGATGGATGCTGCAACTGTACCGGAGTCTGTTTCGGCAAAAGCGCAAGAGCTCGGCGTGACAATTTCTTTGGGACAGTGGGCGAGTTTGCAGCCTCTACAGCGATTTGCTTTGATTAAGCTTAGTCGATCGAGCCACGAGAATAAAAACTTTCTCCCGGCGCTTCAAGAGTTTAAGGTTATTGAATGAGCTCGAATTTGAATTAACTCTTGTAGCGCGCAGAGGCAGACAAGGGAGAGTTACCTCATCGATTCGCGCGATCGTCCTCTGTTACCTCTCACTAAGTGAGGCTTACTCAGTGAGAAATAGGAGAACAATGTGTAAAAAAGTGCGGTAGGGCGGTGGGTGAGATAGGGTGAGGTCGATCGGACATTTAACGGCTTGAGGTTTCCGAAGCGCCAGACACCAAATTCCGACAAGTATGATTAATTTAATTTTAAGTATTGTTACCGCAGCGTGGTATTATTTTTCTGAGTTTGCAAAGCACTCGCCTGCTACCTGCCTTAGTTTCTGAGCTTCGTGAACACGCAAAACACACCCACCGAACCCGCACCAGCAACCGAGGATATTCCTCAAGCTGGCACAGTCTCGACAGTCTCGACAGTCTCGTCCGAGACAACCAATCCCATGCAAGACTTTTATCGCCTCCAACAAGAGTTATTGGCGTACACCCTTGCTTTTACGGCGATTATTTTTATCTCCGTTTGGATTTTTTACTCCCTCAACATTGCCCTGAATTATTTGCTTGGGGCGAGCACAGGTGTGGTTTACTTAAAGATGTTGGCTAGAGACGTTGAACGAATCGGCAGCCAAAATCAACGCATCAGCAAGACAAGGCTCGGTGTGTTTTTAGCGGTGATGATAGTAGGAACACAGTGGAATCAGCTACAGATTTTACCGATATTTTTGGGATTTCTGACTTACAAAGCTGCGCTGATGGTTTACGTGATCCGAAGTGCATTAGCACTAGACTACAGGTAAGTCAGGCAATTCGAGCAAAACTCAACTCATCGATTTGTATGGGGAAGCCCGTTGAATGGCAATGCTTGACGTTCTAAACACCTTTAATCGTTTCCCCCTCGCCGAATTGGAAGTTGGCCAGCAGTTGTACTGGCAACTCGGCAATCTGAAAGTGCATGGACAGGTTTTTCTAACCTCGTGGTTTGTAATTGCTGTTTTAGTCGTAGTTTCGATTTTAGGAACCAGCAAAATCCAGCGAATTCCCAGCGGAATGCAAAATTTTATGGAGTATGCGCTGGAATTTATTCGGGACTTGGCTAAAAACCAAATTGGGGAAAAAGAATATCGCCCTTGGGTACCGTTTATTGGTACATTATTTCTGTTCATCTTTGTGTCAAACTGGTCTGGCGCTCTAATTCCTTGGAAGCTGATTAAGCTGCCATCAGGCGAATTGGGAGCTCCTACCGCTGACATCAACACAACGGTAGCATTTGCACTGCTGACTTCTCTAGCATATTTTTATGCAGGTCTCAGCAAAAGCGGCTTGGGGTATTTCGCCCACTATGTTGAACCGGTGCCTTTTATGTTGCCGTTCAAAATCATAGAAGATTTCACTAAGCCTCTGTCCCTGAGTTTCCGTTTGTTTGGCAACATTCTTGCGGACGAATTGGTGGTCGGAGTGCTAGTGTTGCTAGTGCCTTTATTTGTTCCTCTGCCAGTGATGGTTCTGGGACTATTTACGAGTGCAATTCAAGCTTTGATTTTTGCTACCTTAGCCGCCGCCTACATTGGTGAAGCTCTAGAAGGCGGTCACGGCGAAGAACACCACGATTAACTAACGATAAACGGCGGAGAATGAAGGAGGAAAAAGAAAAATTCTGAACTCAAACTTCCTCACGTTAAATCGGACAATTCTCTAGACTTTCAGTTCTCAATTTTGTACTTTACATAAGGAAAATCATCATGAACCCAACAGTTGCTGCCGCTTCCGTAATTGCCGCCGCTTTGGCAGTAGGTTTAGCTGCAATCGGCCCTGGCATCGGTCAAGGTAATGCAGCAGGTCAGGCTGTAGAAGGGATTGCCCGTCAGCCGGAAGCAGAAGGTAAAATTCGCGGCACCTTGCTGTTGAGTTTGGCGTTCATGGAAGCGCTCACAATTTACGGTTTGGTCGTAGCCCTAGTGCTGCTGTTTGCCAACCCCTTCGCATAATAATTGGAAATTTTAGATTTGAGGTTTTGGCGATTCTAATCCAAAATCTCAAATCTAAAATCGATTAAGCGAATTAGATGGAAGCCGTCAAAAAATCATGATGCACTGGACAGTATTACTAGCAGTTGAAGAAGCGGCTAAGGAAGGGGGACTGTTTGATATAGATGCTACGCTGCCTCTGATGGCGGTGCAGTTTTTAATTCTAGTCGCAGTCTTGAATGTAATTTTTTACAAGCCGCTCAGCAAGTCAATTGACGATCGCGCCGATTACATTCGCAACACTCAAGTCTCCGCCAAAGAACGCTTGGCAAAAGCTCAGCAACTAGCGCAGCAGTACGAGCAAAAACTGGGAGAAACTCGCAAACAGTCTCAATCAGTAATTGCTGCTGCTCAAGCTGATGCCCAAAAAATTGGGGCAGCAAAAGTAGCTGAGGCTCAACAAGAAGCTCAAGTCGCGCGAGAAAAGGCTGGGCAAGAAATAGAGCAGCAAAAGCAAGAAGCAATGCGCTCACTAGAACAACAAGTAGACGCGCTCAGCGGCCAAATTCTCGAAAAGCTATTAGGGCAGTCGCTGGCCAAATAGCGAGACAGAAGAGTTTTAGATTTTTGATAGAATCTCAAATCTAAAATCGCTTCACCCAATCTGCACGCGCAATTATGGAAGAGTATCATGGGGACTGTTTTATTGCTAGCCACAGAAGCTAGCGGCGAAGGTGGTTTCGGTTTAAATTTCGATATTTTAGAAACCAACCTGATTAACCTGGTCATTATTATTGCAGTGCTGTTTTATTTCGGGCGCGGATTTGTAGGTAAAATCCTGACAGAGAGGCGTTCGGCCATCCAAGAGGCGATTCAAGAAGCAGAAAAACGCCAAAAAGATGCAGCAGCAGCTCTAGCAGAGCAACAGCAAAAACTGACTCAAGCGCAAGCAGAAGCGGAACGAATTCGTGCCGCTGCTGAAGAAACTGCCAAGAAAGCAAAAGAAGCAATTCTAGCTCAGGCAGCGCAAGACGTTGAACGCATGAGAGCAACAGCAGGTCAAGAGTTGGAAGCGGAGCGGGAAAGAGCGATCGCCCAACTGCGATCGGCGGTTGTATCTCTGGCATTAGCAAAGGTGGAAAGCCAGCTAAAAACTAGCTTGGACGACAGCGCTCAACACCAATTAATCGATCGCAGCATTGCGTTACTGGGAGGCTAAAACGTGAGTACAGTCAGCACAGAAGTCTTACAGCCTTACGCATCTGCCTTGATGTCACTGGCTCAGTCCAACAATCTCTCAGAGAAGTTCGGCGAAGATATTCGTTCCTTGCTGAGCCTGCTAGAAGGTTCGGAAGACTTGCGTCAATTTTTAGCCAATCCGCTGGTAAAACCGGATGCTAAAAAAGCTGTGATTCAGCAAATAGCGGGTGAAGAAATGAGCCCATTGATGCACAGCTTTCTGAAGCTATTAGTAGACAAAGGAAGAATTCTTTTTTTAGAAGGAATTGGCAAACAATACTTGGCAAGGCTCCGAGAACTAAACCAAACAGTATTGGCTGAAGTTACATCGGCAGTCCCGCTTTCAGACGCTCAACAGCAGACTGTTCGCGAGAAAGTGCAGGCGATGACCAGCGCTAGTCAAGTAGAAATTGAAACCAAAATAGACGCAGATTTAATCGGCGGTGTGGTAATCAAAGTAGGCTCTCAAGTAATTGATGCCAGCCTGCGGGGACAATTGCGCCGTCTGGGACTTCGCTTGAATTCCTGATTTAAGGAAGCAGGAGGTTCGGCAACGGATTATGTAACGGATGTAACGGATAGAAGAAGGAAGAAGGAAGAAAGAACAAGGGAAGAATCAAACAGGAATTAGGAATAAATTAATTTCTGTTTTCGAGCTGTTATTCCCAAATTCTTACTACCAAATCCCTATTCTTTCTTGCGGAAAACATCGACAGACAACTAACAACTGACAACTGACAAATAATAACTAACATGGCAGCAATCAGACCTGACGAAATTAGCAGCATTATTCGCCAGCAAATTGAACAGTACGACCAAGATGTAAAAGTCTCTAACGTCGGTACTGTTCTGCAAGTAGGCGACGGCATTGCTCGGATTTATGGCTTGGATAAAGCCATGTCTGGAGAATTGCTAGAATTTGCCGACGGCACCGTGGGCATTGCACTGAATCTCGAACAAGATAACGTCGGTGCAGTGTTGATGGGCCAAGGCCTCGGCATTCAAGAAGGTTCGGCAGTTACTGCTACTGGCAGAATTGCTGAAGTCCCCGTGGGTGAAGCAATGTTGGGACGGGTAGTTGATGCTTTGGCCCGTCCGATTGACGGCAAAGGAGAAATTAAAACTACTGAATCTCGCTTGATTGAATCTCCGGCACCGGGGATTGTTTCTCGCCGTTCTGTTTACGAACCCATGCAAACAGGAATTACCGCTATTGATGCGATGATTCCGGTGGGAAGAGGACAGCGGGAACTGATTATCGGTGACAGACAAACCGGTAAAACTGCGATCGCGATCGACACAATCATCAACCAAAAATCGGAAAACGTGATCTGCGTTTACGTGGCGATCGGTCAAAAAGCTTCTACAGTAGCTAACATCGTCAACGTCCTGCAAGAAAAGGGCGCGATGGACTACACGATCGTAGTAGCAGCCAACGCTAGCGACCCCGCAACCCTGCAATACTTGGCCCCCTACACAGGTGCTAGCTTAGCCGAGTATTTCATGTACAAAGGCAAGCACACTTTGGTCATTTACGATGACCTTTCCAAACAAGCACAAGCTTACCGCCAAATGTCCTTGTTGCTGCGCCGTCCTCCCGGTCGCGAAGCTTATCCCGGAGACGTGTTTTACCTGCACTCTCGCTTGCTAGAACGCGCTGCTAAATTGAGCGACGATTTGGGCGAAGGCAGCATGACTGCTTTGCCAATTATCGAAACCCAAGCTGGTGACGTTTCTGCTTACATTCCGACGAACGTAATTTCGATTACCGACGGTCAAATCTTCCTTTCTTCTGACTTGTTTAACGCTGGTTTGCGTCCTGCTGTAAACCCCGGTATTTCGGTATCGCGGGTAGGTTCGGCGGCTCAAACTAAGGCAATGAAAAAAGTAGCCGGTAAGGTGAAATTGGAATTGGCGCAGTTTGAAGAACTGGCTGCATTTTCTCAGTTTGCTTCTGACTTGGATAAAGCTACTCAGAATCAATTGTCGCGCGGTCAGCGCTTGCGGGAACTGTTGAAACAGCCGCAAAGTTCGCCTCTGCCGATGAACGAACAAGTGGCTGTAATCTATGCCGGTATTAACGGCTATATGGATGACATTCCGGTGGAAAAAGTCAGCAAGTTTACTGTTGGTTTGCGCGACTATTTGCGGACTAGCAAGCCGAAGTACGGCGAAATTGTTCAAGGCGGAAAAGCCTTGACTGATGAAGCTGAGAAGCTGCTGAAAGAAGGCATCACTGAATACAAGCAAAGTTTCTTAGTTTCTGCGTAATTAGCACGAAATCTGTAGGGACACGGCAATACCCCTTGGTATCAACTTAAGGTAAAACCCACATTCCGGCAGGGGTTGAAACCCCTGCCTCAAAGCGAAAGTCCTCGCTATGAGGACTGAATACCCAGAAGAATAATTTTTCAACTCATTAGTCCTCTTTTAGAGGACTTTAGCTATTAGACAGGGGTTTCAACCCCTGGCGGACTAGCGGGTGAGCGGAAAGACTGGCGGACTCAAAGCTTAAGTTGACACGCTTTGGGCTCTTGGAGTGTCCCTACTACCGCTGAAAACTCAGAATAAAGGCTAAGAAAAAAGGAGAAAGTTATGGCAAATCTGAAAACTATTCGCGATCGCATTAAGTCGGTCAAGAACACTAAAAAGATTACAGAAGCAATGCGCTTGGTGGCCGCTGCAAAGGTGCGCCGCGCTCAAGAACAGGTGACTGCTACTCGGCCTTTTGCCGATCGACTGGCAGAGGTATTATACGGTTTGGCGGAACGCTTGCAGTTTGAAAACCTGGATTTGCCGCTGCTGAAAAAACGCGAAGTGCGATCGGTGGGACTGTTGGTAGTTTCGGGCGATCGGGGTTTGTGCGGCGGCTACAACAGCAACATCATCAAATACGCCGAAAATCGCGCTAAGGAAATCAAAGCTGAAGGCTTAGACTACAAATACGTGTTGGTAGGACGCAAAGCTACTCAGTATTTCCAGCGCCGCGAACAGCCGATCGATGCTACTTACGCTAACTTGGAACAAATTCCCACAGCATCGGAAGCGGCACAAATTGCTGACGAATTGCTTTCCTTGTTCCTGTCGGGCACTGTGGACAGAGTTGAGCTAGTTTACACCAAGTTTGTGTCGCTAATTAGTTCGCGTCCGGTAATTCAAACTTTGCTGCCCCTCGACCCCCAAGGTTTGGAAACTCCCGATGATGAAATCTTCCGCTTGACATCGCAAGGCGGACAGTTTCAAGTATCGCGCGAGAAGGTTTCTGCACCTACTATGAAGAGTTTGCCCCGCGACATGATTTTCGAGCAAGATCCGGCGCAAATTCTGGAGGCTCTTTTGCCTTTGTATTTGAACAACCAATTGCTGCGGGCTTTGCAAGAGTCTGCTGCTAGCGAGTTGGCTGCGCGGATGACTGCGATGAACAATGCTAGTGAGAATGCTAGCGATTTGATCCGTAGTTTGACGCTGACTTATAACAAGGCGCGGCAAGCAGCAATTACTCAGGAAATTCTGGAAGTTTCCGGCGGTGCTGAGGCTTTAAACGGTTAGGTTAGGGTTGACAATTTGTTGATTTTATGCCATGCGTCTGAGGGAACTCAGGCGCTTTTTTTAAGATAATTCGGCTGCACGAGCTTTCACCTCTGATATAGTCGAAGTATTGAATGCGATTGTGCGATCGTCTTTAACAAAATGGCAAAAAAAATCTGGATTGTCTACAAAACCGAAAGCATGAGTGCTCCGGGCTGGGAAGAACGTCAGCTTATGCCGAGGGGCGGTCTAACTAATATACTTTGGGAAAATTGGACTTGGAAGAAAACCCAGAAATTCCTCAAGTAGGGGACAAAACCCGCAATTATGAAAATCTATCTGACCCCGGTAATGGAGTCACCCACGGGAAAGATGGAGATTGGGTAGTTACTCGCGTTCAGCAGTTTTCTGCTTCCGATACTCAGGAGCGAATTGTGGTGTGTTACTGTTCTTACCAACCTGTTACATCTGATTGGGAAGCGCTACAACAAAGCGAGTCTGTCAATCAGATGCTAGCAACTGTCGAGTAATATTATTGACTGGATAATTAGTCTGTAAAAGCGCTCGACTATTCCTGCACAATTTCATACAAATCTTCGATCGACAAATCAAAAGTCCTTGCCAACTTGTGCAAGGCTGTCACATCAACTGTTGCTAATCCTGGCGATCGGGCATAGGTTCTGAGCGTGCTGTAGACTACTCCCGATCGCTCTGAAACTTCTTTCAGCGTCCAGCCCTTCTCGGCAGCAAATTCTCGAACCCGCAACTTAATTAATCCCATAACCTCTTGACAGTTGACTAATATAAGTCATACAATTTTATTGTAAAAAGCGATCGCCCCAACGTCTGGAAAACTTAAAGACGATCGCCTATCAAAGTTCAAATCCCATATAAGGGACTGATCTATCTATCAAATTCCCAAATCAGGAATCGATCTATCCAAATTAGGAATCGATCTATTCAAATCAGGAAACTTATCAACTATGTTAGCAAGCTTTCGACCAAAATCAACCCCCAGACACAGATTGAGCAGGTTTGTGACGAAAGAGGCGATCGCGCGGCTGCTGAAAATCAAGGTAGAACAAATATATCGCTTCGAGTGCTGGGCGCATATCCTGTACGTGCACGCCAAAGGCATGAGTCGGTTTGTGAGTTATGCGGACTTTCCGCCTGTTTTGGGAGTGGAATCGCCCTCTGGTTTAGATTTTGGTTATTGGAAGCGCCGGATAGCGAGTCAGAAAGAGAGACACGCACCGGATTTTTGGGTGGATTTTTATGCGGCGAGATTTCAGAAAGCTGTTTCTGTTTCTGAATTGTTGGAGTGGGGGGAAATGGTGGGGGTGATTAAGTTTATGTTGCGATCAATAGCCGTGGAGTCGCTGCGAAAGGTTTACGCACAAGAGAAATCTCTCCTGGAACATTTCTAACTGCTATTTTTTTAAACTAGAATTACGAACTAATTTTCTGCTTAGATGCGAGAAGAAGATGCTGAATCCGTACTGGCTTGGGTGAAAAATAAATTGTCGCCTAAAACCACGGCACCGGAAGACTTTCACTGGCTTTTGTTAGCCGATGTTTTCTCCGCTAATGCTCGAAACAGTCAAAATGGTTCAGGTTTGCCCGATCGCACATGGGCAAAAGTAGCAACCGCAATTTACGATCGCCTAGCCGATGATCCCGATCGCCAAAAAACCGGCAGTCGGGAGTCTTTTACGACTTCTTCAATGATGCAGCAGGCTGGGGCGATAGAAAAACACGGAGTAATTTCCGGTCATCCTGTTCTCGATGTTAACTTAATTCTACAAGGGTTTTGGAACAACATCAAAGAGCCCTGCGAAGATGTGGAAAAAAAAGCACCTAATTGGAAAACGCTACCCATTGCAGAAATTCGCGAGTTAAGACAACTTAAAAATCGCTTAAAAGTTATAGCAGCACTCGCTGACAGCGATCGATATGTTTTAGATGAAAATCTCAACAGTTGGCTTTCCCTGCGGGATAAACTACCGTAAAAGTGCGGGTACTCATCACGCAACAACTTCTCACCGTATCAGCCATAATAGTAACAAGTGAGTTTGGTAAAAGCGAGGAAATAACTATGGTCACTGCTACTGCTGTACAAGATAATTTTACTTTAGAAGAGTTCATCACCGAGCCGCCCGACAACATGGAATTGGTAGATGGCAAACTTGTGGAGAAAAATGGCATGACACTAAAGACGGGTAAAATTCAGTTAAGCCTGGGGGAAGCTTGGAAAAATTACAAAGATTCTAGCGGACAAGGAGGAGAAGCTTATGTCGAAGTTCCTTGCCGCACTAACCGACAAATTCGCCGACCAGATGTCGCTTATCTCACACCCCAATTAGTTGCACAGTTTGGCAATCTTGCCACTTTACCCCAAAGTTTTCCTTTAGTTGCCGAAATAGTTTCACCCACCGATATCGCTGAAGATGTATTTCTCAAAGCACAGGAATATTTAGAATCTAGCTGTCAGGAAGTCTGGTTAGTTTTTCCCGAAAGTCGTTTAATATTCGTGATGACTCAAAATTAAATCTTGACATTTAGATCGGGCGATACAGCCAGCACCCAACAAATCCTCATAGGTTTTAGCATCGATGTCGATCGATTGCTAGCTTAAACTAAATTCTACAACCTTTCATGTAGCAGCACGCCACACAAAACTCTCCTCTACCCGTTGCACCAGTTCGGAAATCAAATTGCTACAATATGTTTAAGAATCCTCAGTCCGCCTTCGCGGACTTCGTTTGTAGAGCATCAGAATTATATTCGGTGGTACTTAATTAATCTCCCACCATTATCGGAGCAAACCGCCATGTCAGACGATTTTTCCTTAGACGAGCTTTTAAATAGAAGTTACTACGCCTTCAAAGACGCAGAAAACCAAGTGGGACAGTGCAATGTTTTAGTCATCGGCAAAACCGGAGTCGGAAAAAGTACCTTAATCAATTCCGTTTTTCGCCAACGCTTAGCAGAAACCGGAGTCGGCCGCCCCATCACTCAAGGCATTCGCCAATATACCAAACCGAATTGCCCAATTACAGTCTACGATACTCCCGGACTCGAACTCAATGCCGAACAAATTAAAGTTATTCAATTAAACGTTGCTAAACTGATTGAAGACCAAAGACTCCTGCACCCAAAAGAACACATTCACGTCATCTGGTACTGCATCAATCACAGCGCTAATAGAATAGAATCTGTGGAGGAAAGCTGGCTAAAAGAAATGGAAGTCAAAGATGTACCAGTTCTTTTAGTGCTGACTCAGACGACATCTAAAAAGCCGGGCGAGTTTTTCAAGCAACTGGAACACATGAATTTGCCCGTCAGTCAAATCATCCCCGTCATGGCTGAACCGGAAGAAATTGATGAGGATTATACAGTAAAATCTCACGGTTTAGATAAGTTAGTAGATGCAACCTTTCAACTGCTGCCGGAAGTAGCTAAAAAAGCTTTTGTTAAAGAACAAATTGCAAATATTGCGCTCAAATCCGATATGGCATTTAAGTATCTAAGTGCTTATGTTGCAGGTTCTGCAATTGTTGGGGCGACTCCTGTACCGTTTGCTGATGCGCCGATTTTGATGACGATGCAAACAGCAATGATTGCTAATATTACTGTGATTTTTGGAATGCCCTTTGATAAGGGCTTTATTTCGGCGATGCTGTCTGCTATTAGCGGCACAGGCGGTGTGACTGCTGTTGGCAGAAGTATTGTTACTAATTTGATTAAAATGATTCCTGGTGCGGGTACTGTTGTCGGCGGTGCAATCTCCGGGGCAACGGCAGCAACTCTCACGCTTGCCCTCGGTTTGGCTTACATAGAAGTGCTTAAAGCTTATATGAAAGCTCAAGTTAATGGGGAACAACTTTCTTTGCAGCAGTTGACAAAGATGTTTGTGGATTTTTATAAGGATTATGCAACTTCTGGGCGTAAAACTTTGAATAATGAGAAACAGGATCAACCTAAACCTCCTAATCAAATTAATATTGAGTAAATTGGGCATTGGGCATTGGTAATGGGGTTGACAAATAAAGATAAAATTTAGGGTGCGTAATTCGCACCTTACCGCCGAAGTTAATTAGGAGTTCTAAGGAGGTAAATGGCTATGGTAATGGCTGCCGTGTTATCAGAAAATGTTTCTCTAGAAGACTTCATGGCTAATCCCCCCGACGATATGGAATGGGTGGACGGGCAAATCGCGGAGAAAAATGGCATGACAGTAAAACACAGTCGAATCCAATCTAAACTAGATTATTCTTGGAGAAGTTACAAGATATCTAGCGGACAAGGCGGCGAAGTCTATACGGAGGTTCCTTGCCGTACTGACAGGCGAGTGCGCCGTCCTGATGTAGCTTATCTGACTCCTGAACTTGTTGCCCAATATGGCGATGTTCCTACTTTGCCTCAAAGTCCGCCGTTAATTGCAGAAATAGTTTCTCCTACTGATATTGCGGAAGAAATATTTCTAAAAGCACAAGAATATTTAGATTCAGGTTGTCTGGAAGCTTGGATTGTTTTTCCAGAAAGTCGCTGGATATTGATAATGACTCAGACTCAAAAGTTAACTTTTAACCTGGGTTCTACAGTCAGCACTCAGCTAGTGCTGCCGGGTTTTAGTGTTGCGGTTGATGACTTGTTGGCTTGAAGGCAAAAAATTAATTAGGTATAAGTGCTTTGTGGCACAGTTCCGCCGTAAGGTTTGTAATAATTTGTGAAAAAGTCCTTGACAAAATGCTGATGGCTCGCCACAGCCAATTAATAAAAAAAATTATCAATAAAAAATGCAGTTGTAAAATTGCACAAAAGCACAAACAGCGGTAAAATACTGATTGCTTTGTTTCCAAATCTAGCGTAAATTCCAATTGGGGAATTAAAACCAATAATTGAAATATGTCTAAGACTTACACTGTTGAATTGATCCACCAAGGCTCTACCTATACCGTAGAAGTACCCGAAGATAAACAAATTCTCCGCGCCGCCAACGCCGCCGGCATTGAGTTGCCGAGTTCTTGCAATGCGGGGGTTTGTACTACTTGCGCTGGTAAAATTATTGAAGGGAAGGTCGATCAAGCTGATGGTATGGGCGTTAGTCCGGATCTTCAGGCAGAAGGTTATGTGTTGCTGTGTGTTGCTTATCCCCGATCGAACTTGAAGATAGAAACAGAAAAAGAAGACATTGTGTACGATCGCCAATTCGGTAAATCCTAGGACTAAGCTAAAATAGACCTAAGTACCGTTAGCGGTAAAACCACTATGGATCGCCCTATGACCACCCATTTCATTTCCGCAGAAGTTGACCTCCACGAGACCGCCGAACAACTGCACTCGGCTATTGAAATTGAACTGCAAAAGTACGGCGAACCCCTGCGGTGGGCAGTCACAGATGTGGATGTCGATCGGCAAAAGGCTGTGGTAGAAGGCTACGTGCTCGTGGAAGCATCCCCTGCAACATCGTGAACCCCCGCCCTTTGACCGTGGTTTTGATAGTCCCCACAGGCGTTGGAGCCTCGATTGGTGGGTTTGCAGGAGATGCGCTGCCCGTGGCTAGGGCGATCGCCCAAATTTCAGACACCCTGATTACTCACCCCAACGTCCTCAACGGCGCTCAACTTTATTGGCCGATACCTAACGCTCTCTACGTTGAAGGTTACGCCCTTGACAAATTTGCTGCCGGATGCTGGGGACTGCAACCGGTACATCAAAATCGCATCGGCTTAATCCTCGATGCTGGCATTGAATCAGACTTGCAGTTGCGGCACTTGCAAGCGGCTGATGCAGCGAGAGCTACATTGGGCTTGAATATAACTGATTGTGTTTTAACCGATCGCCCTTTGCAAGTAGAATTGCGTATTTCTGAATCAGGGGCATCCTGGGGAACCATCGGCAATCCCGACAGTTTATTGCGCGCTGCAGAAAAATTGCTCGAACAAGCAAGAGTAGAGGCGATCGCAGTTGTGGCCAGATTTCCCGATGATGAAGGCAGCATCGCCCTAGAAAACTACCGCCGCGGCAAAGGAGTTGACCCCCTCGCCGGCGCGGAAGCTGTCATCAGCCACCTCATCGTCAGGACGTTTAAAATCCCCTGCGCCCACGCCCCCGCGCTTTCGCCACTTCCCCTCGATCCGCACCTGTCTCCGCGATCGGCTGCTGAGGAAATCGGCTATACTTTCCTACCTTGCGTCCTTGCCGGCCTCAGCAAAGCTCCCCAATTGGTAGCGCCAGAAAGCCAGCAGCACAATCAATTATCAATTACCGCCGATCGAGTGGATGCGGTGGTGATACCCGCCACAGCCTGCGGGGGCAGTGCTATTGTGAGTTTGAGCGGGCGATCGTCGGTACAAATCATCGCTGTGGGGGACAACAAAACCCAGATGCAGGCGACTCCAGAAAAACTCGGAATCAAAGCTTTGCAGGTAAACTCATATTTAGAGGCGATCGGAGTTTTGGTCGCTTTGCGAGCCGGCATCAGTCCAGCTTCCTTGGGTGCAGACATCTCCTCCCTGCGTTGTTTGTCTGACTCAACAAGACAAATCTAAAATCTCAAACCTCAAATCTAAAAGTGATTAAGTGGCAGAAAAACTTCCCAGAAATCCTGAAATTGAACCCTTGACGCGCACCCAAGTTTTAGTAGCAATGGGCGTGACAGCAATTATGTTGCTGGCGGTAGCAAAATTGTGGTTGCTATTTGGATCGGTATCGCTTTTGCCAGTCAAATTGATAGGAATGGACTTGCTAAAAGGATGTGCCATCGGGCTGGCAATTACAGGCGGCAGTGCGATCGTTTATCACCTCTGGCCTGGTTATCGCCGCAGTGCAGACGTTTACTTGGAAGTAGTGCTCAAACCTTTGTTTTGGCCTGATTTAATTTGGCTGGGACTGCTGCCGGGACTTAGCGAAGAATTGCTATTTCGAGGCGTGATGCTGTCTGCTTTGGGATTGAATGTTACCAGTTTAGTTTTATCGAGTTTTTGTTTTGGCATTCTGCACTTGGGAGGCATCGATCAGTGGCCTTATGCTGTTTGGGCAACGGCTGTCGGATTGCTCTTGGGTTACAGCGTTTTAGCTACTGGGAATTTGTTAGTGCCAATTACGGCTCATATCTGTACGAATTTGATTTCTAGCTGTGTTTGGAAGTGGGAACACAATCTGGTGAAGCGGTAGATCGATCGCAATTCCAAAGCGATTGAAATCGCGGCTGCGCAAAATACAGCAATAAATGCCAACGCGCAAGGGGGTTTTTAGATTAAACGAGCCGCGAAGACGCTAAGGGCGCGAAGAGGAAGAGTTCACAGAGGTGAAAAGGTTTTAACCGCCGATTTTTATTTTTGTTAAGGCAGTTTGTAGCTGCTCGATCGCACGATCAACTCACCTTGACTGGGATCGTGGCTGAAGATAAAAGCTCCTTCTTGAGTTTCGCCGCTTGACAAAAAATCAATTTGCTGGTCGCCAGATTCCAAGACTTCGCCGTTGACGCGCAGTTCGGCAATAATTTGCACTGATTCGGCCGTTTCGCCGCCCGTGTTTGTCACTGTAAACGGTACGTAAAATTGCCCTTGATTTTTGCGAATAGGCGTGTTGCGAGTGACAGAAATAATCGGAGGTTCCTGCTTTTTAGTCACCCAGTTGTAGAGTACGAGCCCGGTGATGGTAAAAAGGATCGAGCAGGCGATCGCAAATGTCACCCATTCAGCAGGAGTTCTTTTTTTTTGCTGTTCGTTATTACTTTCACTCATACTGCCAACCTCCCCGCCGCGCCGCCAATAGTCGCCGGCAATCCCAATACTAACGTATAGTTCAACCAAATCGACCACGGGTCGTCAAAACTGAGTTTGTGGAAGAAAAACATCATAAATGCAGAAGCCACCAGCGACACTAAATAGGCCATGACAGTTTCGCTGAGGGGACGCTGAAAAATCCCTTGCTGCTGCTGCCGTTTTGCTTGGTAAGTAAAGCCTGCTACAAATACAATACCGTAGGAAATTAGCAGCGAGGCGGCGATAATTGCTAATTGCCAAGGCGGCGAAATACCTGCCGCTAGCATGGGAATTTCGTCTGTTGGGGCGATGTTGAAAGCAATGATCATCGCCCCAATTAAAGTAGCGCCAATATCTGCTAAAGTTGGGTTAATATTAGGTTCGCTGTCGCTGTCTGAACTTTGATAGCGATCGCCGCTCAAGAAACCGCTTGCTAAGGCCACTCCCAACGCAAACGGCAAGCCTTCAAAGATGATTTTCCCCAGAGTTTCTTGCAGTGGAGTCTCCGGCGTAATTTCCCGGAGCAAAAACAGGATCAAAGCCGCGCAGACAATGCCGATCGCGATCGCTTCTACGGTATCGATGGCAGCTTCTAGCCAGCGAATGTCTTTAGTTTTGCGAAAACCTTCAGTGCGAGTCAGCAAGAAAACCACGATAAAAGTAGTTGCGATCGCGATCGACATTTCCGCTGGTTTAGTATGCGAACCGATCCACCAAACTTCCATCGTATAAAGCAGGGGAATTCCGAATAAAAAGCCGCCCGATGCACCTCTAATGATGTCGTTTAGTTCATTTGACCACTGATTTTTACGTCTTTTTGATTTCTTCATTTTTTAGTGAAAACGCACCTCAAAAATTTGGCAAGTAAATATTTTTTTAAACCAGCTCAAATAGAATACCATATTTGTTGTATTCTTTCTCTAACTTGCGTCCAGTCGCTAGCGGTTAAAATTCCCAAGTGACGATTGACCAAACGCTTTTCTATTGTGTTCACCTTATGCAGCCGAACCACTGACGAACGCAACAAACCTGCCTGCTCCCATTCTACAATCTCAACATCAAAAACAGTCCTAGTTGTTTGACTTGTCACTCGTGCAACAACAATATCTTCATCTCCTGTATCCAAAAGTACCAGCACAGGACGGAGTTTTGATGTTGTTACATCGGCAAAAGGTAGTGCCAGTAAGAGAACTTCTCCTGATTGATAATGGG